>NZ_JBFUDR010000108.1:0-18736 GCF_056404615.1 Massilia sp. P2_C2
GTACGTCAAATACCTGGCGCCGTTCCCACCTCGTGGCCAGTTCCAGCGGCAAGGCCGCATGGCAGAAGTCACAGTGCTCGGGCAACGGGTGGGTGACGGTCGCAGTCGGCTCGGCCTGGCGCAGCGTCTTGCCTTTGCGGCCCGCTTGGCCACCGGGCTTCTTGCCGCTCGATTCACGCAAGGAATTGGTCTTCTTGCCCAGTCCATCGGACGAGGGGGGCTTGCTGGAATTGCTGCTGTTCTTGCTCACCCGCGCCTCCAGTGTCTCGATGCGCTGCCACAGCGCGTCGAGATGGTCGAACAGCGCGATGATCAGCTTGTCCTTCTCCACTTCGGTGAGCGTGGACAGATCGGGGCGGGGAAGTTTCGGCGGCATGCCGTCATGATGGCCGATCCCGCTTACGTTTACAACAACTATTTATGCCGCCCACTCACGGTGAATAGTTACGCAAATTCCTGGCTGCCGATGAATGACTGGACAATTTCCGACACGGCATGGCCGGATTTAAGGCTATTCACCCAAAAACTGAAACCGGACGGATCCGGCTCCCGGCTCAATATCGCCCGATAAACGGTCAGAACCTGTTCTTCCGGCGTATAACCCTTGGATGCATATTCCTGCGACTGGAAAATATTCTGGGCCAGGGTTTGCAGCGAACCGGCCGAACAGCCAGCCGCCAGCGCGTAATTGGTTGCGCTCTGCCAGCCGGATGTGTCCGGTGCGCGTCCGAGGCCTTCGGTGTACTGCTTGGCGATGAATTGGGAGGGGACGGCTGCAAAACATGGTGCACTCGCCAGAGCGGCCAACAGTAATAGTGAGTTCTTGCGCATTCGATTCCTTGATTGAATAATAGGTGAATATCTGCAGTGACCGGACGACGGACATGCAGATATTTACGATATCACAGCGAATTCGGGTGAAATCTCACCAATTATTCCAAGGGCCTATTGATCGTGCGGGTTCGCATCGACGGGGAATCGGAGATATTCTTTAAATAATAGATAAATGGCGTTGCGTTCCGATCCACGGGCTCACGCCCGCGCCATCTCCGGCAACCGCCCGAACCACGGCTGCACGTCTTCCAGCTGGCGCGCCAGTTGCAGCAGCCGGTCCTCGCTGCCGAACGGCCCGGTGAACTGCACGCCCAGCGGCAACCCGTCCGCCGTCCAGTGCAGCGGCACGCTCATGGACGGGGTGCCGGTCAGGTTCGACAACTGCGTGAACGGCACGTAGCGCAGGTTGTCGGTGGCGATGCGGTCGACCGTGTTGTCGAGCAGCCCCAGCCGCGCCAGCACGCCCAGGATGCCGGTGCCGTGCAGGAAGCCCAGCAGGCGTTGTTCGGCCGGCGACGGGTCGCCCGTGCCGTGCGCGATCGGCGGATGCGCCAAGGTAGGCGTCAGGAACAGGTCGTAGCGCCCGAAGAAGTCGCCGAGCGCGCGCGCGTAATCGTTCCAGCGGTTCAGTTCCGTCGTCAGCCGCGTGGCCGCGACGCTGTCGCCCAGCGTGACGAGGATCCGGTTCATCAGTTCCAGGTCGCCGCGGCGTGCGCCCAGCGCCCGCGCGCGTGCCACGGCCGCGGGAATCTGGCCGAAGTACAGGTGCAGATAGCTCTGCGCCAGCGCGGCGCCGTCGATGGCCGGGGCGGCTTCTTCGACGTCGTGGCCGAGGCGCGCCAGCAGCCGCGCCGTGTGTTCGACGGCCTGCACGGCTTCCGGATGGACGTCGGTGCCGAGCGGCGACGCCGTTGCGTACCCGATGCGCAGCCGGCCCGGATCGCGCCGCATCAGTTCGACATAGGGCGCGGCCGGCGGCGCGATGACAAATGGATCGCCCGGCTCCGCACCCTGCAGCACGTCGAGCGCGAGCGCGGAATCGCGCACGCTGCGCGAGATGACGCCTTCGCTGGATGCGCCGAACCAGACTTCGCCGATGCCGGGGCCGGRCGATACGCGTCCGCGCGACGGCCGCAGCGCGAACAGGCCGCAGCACGCGGCCGGGATGCGCAGCGAGCCGCCGCCGTCGTTGCCGGCCGCCATCGGCACGATGCCGGCCGCGACGGCCGCGGCCGCGCCACCGCTCGATCCGCCCGGCGTGCGCCCCAGGTCCCAAGGATTGTTGGTGCGGCCAAACAGCTCGGGATCGGTGACGGCGCGGATCGCGAACTCGGGCAGGTTCGTCTTGCCGAAGATGACGAGGCCGGCCTCCAGGTAGCGCCTCACGACGTGGGCGTGACGGGTCGGCACGTTGCGCGTCAGCGTGCGGCTGCCATACGTCGTCGGGATGCCGGCATAGTCCTGCACGCCGTCCTTGATGAGGAAGGGGACGCCGGCCAGCGGACCTCGCAATGGTCCCGCAGCCTGCGTGCGCGCCTCGGTTTCCATCAGCCGCACGACGGCGTTCACGCGGCCGTGCACGCGCGCGTGCTGCGCGAGCGCGAGGTCGAGCAGTTCGTGCRGCGTGACGTCGCCGGCGGCCACGCGCGCGGCGAGGGCGGTGGCGTCGTGGGCCAGGTAGTCGGCGTGTTGCATGGGGTTTCCTTCGAGCGTGCGGACAAGCGGGCCATCTTGTCATGAAGGAATGTCTGTCGCAAGGCCGGGCATGCTACGATCGCGGGAATCCGAGGCCATCCTTTAGACCATCGTATTGGAATCCGCGACCATGTCCGAAGTCACCGCGTTGCTCACGACAATCAAGCGCCAGCTCAAGCTGCAGGGGAAGACCTACCGTGACGTGGCCGGCGCGCTCGGGTTGTCGGAGGCGAGCGTCAAGCGCCTGCTGACGTCGGACACGCTCGGCGTCGACCGTCTCGTCGAGATCAGCAACATGCTCGGTTTTACGCTGGCCGAGCTGGCGCAGGAGGCGGCGCTGACGGGCACGCGGCTGCACACGCTGAGCGAGGCGCAGGAAAAGGAACTCGTGTCCGACACGAAGCTGCTGCTCGTCGCCGCCTGCGCGCTCAATCACTGGACGATGGCGGACATCCTCGCCGTGTACCGCCTGACGGAGGCCGAGTGCCTGCAGAAACTGCTGCACCTCGACCGCCTGCACCTGATCGCGCTGATGCCGGGCAACCGCATCCGCCTGAACGTGGCGCGCGATTTCGACTGGTTGCCCGATGGCCCGATCCGCCGCTATTTCCGCACGCAGGGCCTGGCCGATTTCCTCGACGGCCGCTTCGACCGGTCGGACGAAGCGCTCGCCTTCACGCACGGCATGCTGACGGAAAGCGCGCTCGCCGCGATCCAGGTCGAACTGCGCCGCCTGCGCGCCCGCTTCGCCGAACTGCACGAGGAAAGCCTGGCCGCGCCGCTGCCGAAGCGGCGCGGCAGCGGCCTGTTGCTGGCGCTGCGCGAGTGGGAGCCGGCGGGGTTTACCGCGCTGCGGCGTTGACCGGTGCGTCGATGCGGTAATCCCACGCCGCGAGCGTCTGCGGCTTGCCGCCGGGCAGGGTGAAGCGCTGCGCCGCGTTCGACACGTTGACGGTCACCCGCACGCTGTTGCCCTGCAGGGTACGGCGGAACGCGAACACCTTGTCGTTGCCCGTCKCGAGAACCTGCACCGGCCCGCCGTACTGGCCGTTCCACAGCGCCGGGTTCGCATGCTTGAGCGCCAGCAGCCGCGTGTAGAACGGGACGTAGGCATGGCCCTTCCACTGGATGGGGTCTTTTTCAGGCGCGGCAAGTGCTGCGCGAACGCCTTGAACGTACCCTCCGGGGGTGTATTGCCGGATGTTCACTTCATAGATGTTCGCGTTGCGCGACCAGCTCACATGCGGCATCGGCGCCACATCCGTGGACTTCCGGGATGACCAGCGCAATAAATGGATCGGTTCATATCCCTGAAACGCATATGTGGGACTATGCTGACAACATAACGAGACAGGATGAAGTAGATTTGTGCGATATTGGACAGATAAGATGGGTAGTAACTGAGTAACGTTGAGGCGTAGAGAGGACATACGCCATGAAGAAGCGTTTCGTTGCGTGCGTGTTGCTGGGCGGTTGTGCGACGCTCGCCTGCGCACAGGATTCGGGCAGCGCCGCCGGCAAGCCGGATGCGAAGCGCGCGCCTGCCTGCCGCGATTGCGCCAAAGGGGCGGGCACGCGCACGGGCTACGTCGGCGAAGCGCCGGGCGGTCACGACATTGCCGTGTTCACGGGCCTGCCGAGCCGCGGCAAGGGCGGCGCCATCCGGACGACAGCGCCGCGCCGCACGCATGGCCGCCTCGACGACATCGGCGAGCGCAACGGCGCCGACGGCTTCACGCTGGGCCATCAGTACAACCTCGAATTCCTGGCGTTTCCGGACGTGGGCGATCCGTTCCACGCCGGCACGGCCGGCCAGGCCAGCAATCTCATCACGCGCAGCGGCATGCCGGTCGAACGCGGCGTGCGCTATTTCAGCAAGCGGGGCAAGCACGTGAGCACGGGTTCGTCCTGGACCATCGACACGCTCGGCGGCGATCCGATGGCGGACCGCGCCTGGGGCATGTCGATCGGTTACGACTATGGCGCGCTGGCGCTGCGTGCGGCCCACCAGAACCGGCACGTGGCGCAGGTCCATTTATACGACCTCGTTGGCAGTAACATGGATGCCAGGAATTCCCTGATCGCGGCCAATTTGCGCACGCGCTGGGGCACGGCATACGCCGCGTATTCCGCCAACCGCGGCTGGGGCAGCTCGCCGCTGTACAACCCCGACAATCCGTACGGCGCGGGCGTGGCCAGCACGTCGTCGACGGACAGCCGCGACAAGCTCGTCGGCGTCGCCATGCCCATGACGCGCTCGACGACCTTCCTCGCCTCGTACATCCACAAGAACGACCGTGACCTGGCCAACCGCGACGCGAGCCAGGTCGCCGTCGGCGCCAGCTATGTCGTCTCGCGCAGCACCGATTTCTATGCCGCGTATTCGCACACCGTGAACACGAACGGCACCGGCGTCCTGATCGGTGGCGCGGCCCGCCCGAGCGGCAGCTCGGCCGTGAACGTCGGCATGCGCCACGCGTTCTAGCAGGCACCGTGCGCTGCGCCGTCACGCGGCAAAAGCGGGTAGCCTGTCTTCATGATTTTGCATTGTTTTGGAGGCAACATGACTGGCACGAGCACACTTGATCCGGATAACTTTCCTGAAGCACCCGATCGCAGGCTGGGCAAGGGCCATGGCATCGATGCGCTCGGTCCGAGCGATATTTCGGACACGGGCAGCGATGTCGTCGGCGGCCCCGGATTCGCGGCCAACCTGGACGACGACCAGAAGATCGACCTGGACACCGGGACGACGTCCGACAACGAAGCGGGCTATGCCCACGACAGCGCGGGCGCGGACATGGGCGACCCGAATTTCGAGAGCGACAGTGATTTCGGCGGCACGGGCGAACGCGCCGCGGCCGGCCGCGATATCATCGCCAGGGACGGCCAGGATATCGACACGGACCATATCGAATCGATTCCGGACCTGCCGCTGACGGACGAGGATGTCGACTTCCTCGGCAGCCAGCCGCCGAAGGGGCCGGCGCCGCGCAGGTAAATCCTGCGGCGTTGAATGATAAGGGCCGGATGGCGATGCCACCCGGCCCTTTATTTATTCGCGGCGCTGTTTTTGTTCCGGCCGGGAAGTCGTAGGGTGGGCACCCCTGTGCCCACGCGTGACGTTTGCATCATGTCGGCGTTACGCGTGGGCACGGAGTGCCCACCCTACGCATGCCATGTGCGTTGTTGCCTTGGCTTGCGGGTCAGCGCCCACGCCGCCAGCAGCGCACCGCCCAGCAGCACGGTCCTGGTCGGCTTTGATCGCATTTCGAACGACGTGTACGGGCTGCGTTCGACGACGCGGTGGTCGCCGTTGTTGTTGCGCTGGCGGAGTTCCTGCTGCGCGTCCGGGGCGTGCAGGGCGTCGCGGCGCGCGCTCGAGTTCGGGCGTTCCGATTGCTGCTGGCTGAACATCGTGCGGGTCATGAAGCGATCCAGCGTGCGCGGCGCCAGGTAGCCCAGCACCGACGTCAGCTTCGAGTGGCCGCCCACGTACAGGTCGCGTTCGGGCACCTGGGCCGCGTGCACGATCGCCTCTGCCACCAGTTCCGGCGCGTAGTTCGGCGGCGGCAGGTCGGGCTCGTGCTCCATATAGCTCCTGGCGTGGTTCGGGAACGGCGTGGCGATGGACGCCGGCTTGATCACGGTGAGCGAGATGCCGGCGTCTTCCTTGTCCAGTTCCATGCGCAGCGATTCCGTGAAGGCCTTGATCGCATGCTTGGAGGCGGAATAGGTGCCCTGCAGCGGCAACGAGCGGTCCGACACTTCGCTGCCCAGGTTGATGAGGGCGCCGCCGCCGCGTCCCTTCATCAGCCGGACGGCTTCCAGCGAGCCGTGCACGACGCCCCAGAAATTCGTCTGCATGACCTTGCGCATGTCTTCCAGTGCGACGTCCTCGTTGCGGCCGTACACGCTGATACCGGCATTGTTGACCCAGGTGTCGACGCGGCCGAAGCGCTCCATCGTTACCTGGCTGATGCGGGCGACGTCGGCCGGGTTGCCGACGTCGGCCGTCACCGTCGCCACGTCCACGCCGCGCTGGCGCATCTCGTGTGCGAGCGTGTCGAGGGCGTCGCCGTCGCGCGCCGCCAGCACGAGGCGGGCGCCGCCTTCGGCCGCCATGCGCGCGGTGGCGAGGCCGATGCCGCTCGTCGCGCCCGTGATCACCATCACCTGGTCTTCCAGTTTCTTGAGTTTGGGGGACATGTTGTCTCCTTGTCGATGCGTTGTATGGAAAGGAGGACGGTCACAACGCCTGGCGCAGGCGATTGTTCGACCACGTGCGGGTGGCGGGACGGCCTGCCAGCTTCCAGGCGGCGAACAGCGCACCGGCGCCCAGYAGCACGCCCATCACCTTGCCCTTGCGCAGCGACAGCGCCGTGTATGGGCAGGTCTCGATCACGCGTGGGGACAGGCCCTGGCGTTCGCGCAGCTCATGTTGCGGGTTCGGTTCGTGCAGGGCGTCGCGCCGGTCCGGCGCGCTTGGTGTGGGCGACTGCTGTTGCTTGAACATCGTGGCCCGCATGTAGCGGTCGAGCATGGCGGGCATCGCGAAGTTGCCTACCGAGATCGCCTTGGCCGCGCCGCCGACGAACACGTCGCGCTTCGGATGCTGGGCCGCATACAGGATGGTTTTCGCCACCAGTTCCGGCGCGTAGATCGGTGGCGGCAGGCTCGGTTCCTTGTCCATGTAGTTCTTCGCGTGGGGGACGAACATCGTGTCGACGGCGGCCGGCTTGATGAGGGTGACGGAGATCGGCGCCTTTTCCTTTTCCAGTTCCACGCGCAGCGAATCCGTGAATGCCTTCACGGCGTGCTTCGACGCGGCGTAGATGCCTTGCAGCGGGATCGAGAAGTCGGACAGTTCGCTGCCCAGGTTGATGATGGCGCCGCCGCCGCGCGTCTTCATGTGCTTGACGGCTTCCAGCGTGCCATGCACGACGCCCCAGTAATTGGTGTCGAACAGGCGCTGCATGTCGTCCAGCGCGACGTCCTCGTTGCGGCCGAAGATCGAGATGCCGGCGTTGTTGATCCAGGTGTCGACGCGGCCGAAGCGTTCCATCGCGGCCTGGCCGATGCGTTCCACGTCGGCGGGATTGCCGACGTCGGCGACGACGGTGGCCACCTGCGTGCCGGTCCGGCGCAACTCGCTGGCCAGCTGGTCGAGCGCCTCGCCGCTGCGCGCCGCGAGGACCAGCTTCGCACATTGCTCGGCGGCCATCCGGGCTGTCGTGAGGCCGATCCCGCTCGTGGCGCCGGTGATGACCACCACTTGCTCGTTAATCTTGCGTAATTGCACTGCCATAGCTCGCTCCTTCTCGATTGAGAACGGCCGCTTTGGTACGCGACAGGCGATACGGGCGGCCGGTTCAGTGACGCCGTGTCAGGCGAATATCATTACTGAACACGAGAATCGAGGCCGCACGGCAGATTTCAAGCATGTTTTGCAGGGCAGCGCGCTGTCGGACCGGCATGTGCGGGAAGGGATGCGGAAACGACAGCGGCGGCCGATCAACCGATCGGCCGCCGCGCACGAGGATGGACGTGTTATTTGCGGCCCGGTTGATAGAGCTGGTCGAACAGCCCGCCATCCGCGAAGTGCGCCTTCTGTGCCTTCGTCCAGTCGCCCGCGATCTGGTCGATCGTGAACAGTTTGATCGCCGGGAATTGCGCGGCAAACTGCTTGGCATACGGTTCGACGAGCGGACGGTAGTAATGCCTGGCGGCGATCTGCTGGCCTTCCGCGGTGTACAGGTATTTCAGGTAGGCCTCGGCCACGGCGCGGGTGCCGCGCTTGTCCACGACCTTGTCGACGACGGCGACGGGCGGCTCCGCCAGGATGCTGACGGACGGCGCCACGACTTCGAACCTGTCCGGCCCGAGTTCCTTCACGGCCAGCAGCGCCTCGTTTTCCCACGCGATCAGCACGTCGCCGATGCCGCGCTCGGTGAACGTGGTGGTGGCACCGCGCGCACCGGAATCGAGCACCGGCACGTTCTTGAACAGCTTCGTCAGGTAAGCGCGCGCCGACGCTTCCGTCGCGCCCGGCTGGCGCAGCGCATAGCCCCAGGCCGCCAGGTAGTTCCAGCGCGCACCGCCCGACGTCTTCGGGTTCGGCGTGATCACGGAGACGCCCGGCTTGACGAGGTCGGCCCAGTCCCGGATGGCTTTCGGGTTGCCCTTGCGGACCAGGAAGACGATCGTCGACGCGTACGGCGTGCTGCGATGTTCCAGGCGTTGCTGCCAGTTGTGCGCAATAAGGCCGCGTTCGCTGATAGCATCGATGTCATAGGCGAGGGCCAGGGTGACGACGTCCGCCTGCAGGCCGTCGATCACGGAACGGGCCTGCTTGCCCGAGCCGCCATGCGATTGCTTGATCGTGACGTTGTCGCCGGTCTTGACCTTGTACTGGCGCGCGAACGCCGTATTGAAATCCTGGTACAGCTCGCGGGTCGGGTCGTACGACACGTTCAGCAGGGTGATGTCCGCCGCCTGTGCAGCAGACTGGCCCAGCGAAACCAGAGCAACCAACGTGGCGGCGAAAGCCGTAGCGAGCTTTTTATTAAACATCGTTTTCTTTCGAATGAGCGCCTGTAGGACAAGGCCTACAGGTTAGGGGCCTGCTCAGCGAAAGAGAACGAATTAAAACGAGGAACCTTATGCGTTTAATGCGCCTTGGACAGGATCAGCAGCCAGCGGCGCAGCAACAGCACCTCCACGTGGCCCGGTTCRACGCCGGTGTCGCACTCGATGATCGGGTTGACCGGGTAGAAGCGCTTGCGGAAATCGCGCGTCACCAGCATCTCGCGGCGACCGAAGCGCAGCAGGAAAGGCGTCGGGGCGTATTCGAGGCCGAAGGAGCTGTTCAGAGTAGTCATGAGAATCCCTTTATCGAGTTGGATGGAGGAACAGGTTGCGTCGGGAATGTTGCTATTCCCTTCGTTATGGGCAAGATGTCTTGCTCGAGTAGGTACAGAATAGCACAACTACTGTATAAATCTACAGGTACTGTACAAAAAAACAGTTGTTGCATATTCGTGTGGTTTTTTCGCCAATACGCCCCATCTGAAGGCGTATGCTGAATACCACTCTGTCACGCCTGCGCCGCTTCCTCGCCGCCCGCCTGTCGCCGGAAGGCGAGATGGGCCTGCACGTCACCATCGGCCTCGCGTTGCTGCTGTGCGCCGCCTGGGCGTTCGGGGCGATCGCGGAAGATGTCGTCGAGGGCGACACCATTACCCTTATCGACGTGCAGCTCGCCCACTGGTTCCATGCGCGCGCCACGCCCGGCTTCACACGCGTCATGCTGCTCGTCACGCACTGCAACGGCATTCTCGGCTCCAGCATCATGGCCGCGCTGCTCGCGCTGTGGTTCTGGCGCCGCCGTGCGCATTACTGGCTGATCGTCTGCCTCATCGCCGTGCCTGGCGGCATACTGTTGAACGTCGCCCTGAAGCACGTGTTCCGGCGCGTCCGGCCCAGCTTCGACGATCCGCTGCTGAGCCTGGTCACGTACAGCTTCCCCAGCGGCCACACGGCGGCGGCCACCGTGTTCTACGGGCTGCTCGCGTGCTATCTCGTGCGCCGCACGCAGGCCTGGCGCGCGCGGGCGCTGATCGTGGCGGGGGCGGTCCTGATGGTGATGCTCGTCGCGCTGTCGCGCATGTATTTGGGCGTGCACTACCTGTCCGACGTGCTGGCCGCGGCGGCCGAGGGTGCCGCATGGCTGGCGATCTGCGTCACGGCCGTCTCCACCTTGCACCGGCGTCGGCTGGCGCGGGGCGGGACGTCGTGGAGCGAGCGTGCCCACGGGGCCGACGCGGCGGACCTGCGATGAAGCCCGTCACCGTGATCGTCAACGGCGGCGCCGGTACCGGGCACGACGAGGCCGCGTGCGACAAGCTGCGCGCGCAGCTGCGTGACGCCGGGCTGGAGGCCGATCTGGTGCTGGCCGACGGCGGCGAGCGGATGATCGCCTCGGCACGGCGCGCGCTGGGACAGGGCGCCCGGCTGGTCGCGGCCGGCGGCGGCGACGGCACGATCAATGCGGTGGCGTCCGTGATGGTCGACAGCGGCGTGTCGTTCGGCGTGCTGCCGCTCGGCACCCTGAATCACTTCGCCAGGGACCTCGGCATTCCGCTGGCCCAGGGCGACGCCGTACGCAACCTGGCGACGGGGCGGCCGCAGCGGGTCGACGTGGGCGAGGTGAACGGCCGTATCTTCCTCAACAATTCCAGCCTGGGCCTGTATCCGGATATCGTGCACGACCGCGAGCAGCAGCAGCGCCGCCTCGGCCGCGGCAAGTGGCCGGCGGCCGCGTGGGCGGCGCTGGCCGCGCTGCGCCGCTATCCGTTCCTGTCGATGCGTCTCGACGTGAACGGCGCACGCCTCGCGCGGCGCACGCCGTTCGTTTTCATCGGCAATAATGCCTATACGATGCAGGGCCTGTCGATCGGCGAGCGGGCGCGTCTCGACGAAGGCGTGTTGAGCCTGTACGTGGCCCAGCATCCGACCCGGCTTGGCCTGCTGCGTTTCGCGCTCGACGCGCTGCGCGGACGCCTCGGCGAAGAGCCCGACTTCGACATCCTGCAGGCACCCGGATTCGACATCGATACGCCCCACAGGCGCCTGCGCGTGGCGACCGACGGCGAGGTGACGGTAATGAGCCCGCCCCTGCGCTACCGGATGCGGCCTGGCGCACTGACAGTGCTCGTGCCATCGTCGACAATACCCTGACACAACAGCCAACGGAAAAGGGGAGCCCCATGCGCACACTCGTCCACCTGTCCGACCTGCATTTCGGCCGCGTCGATCCCGTGCTGCTCGACCCGCTGCGCGAACTGGTCCACAAGCTGGCCCCGAACGTCGTCGTCGTCTCGGGCGACCTGACCCAGCGCGCCAGGAGCGAGCAGTTCGAGGAGGCGAAGGCCTGGCTGGACACCCTGCCGGGCCCACAGATCATCGTGCCGGGCAACCACGACATCTCGCTGTACAACGTGTTCCGCCGCTTCCTGGCGCCGCTTGACCGCTACAAGCGCTACATCACGGACGACCTCGACCCCGTCTACATCGACGACGAGATCGCCGTGCTGGGCGTGAACACGGCGCGCTCGCTCACCTTCAAGGATGGCCGCGTGAACAGGGAGCAGGTGGAAAAAATCCGCGCGACCTTGTCCGGCCTCGATCGGGAGATCACACGCGTCGTCGTCACGCACCACCCGTTCGACCTGCCCCGGGGCTCGGAAAACAAGGACGGCGCGGAAGAGGATGACCTCGTCGACCGAGCGCACATGGCGATGGACGCGTTCGCGGAACTGGGCGTCGACCTGTTGATGGCGGGGCACCTGCACATGAGCCACGCGGGCAATACGCAGGCCCGCTACAAGATCAGCGAATATGCGGCGCTCGTCGTGCAGGCCGGCACGGCCACGTCCACGCGCGGCCGCGGCGAAGTCAATTCGTTCAACGTGCTCCGGATCGAACCGCGGCGCATCGAGGTCGACCGTTATGGCTGGGACAGCGTGCACAACCAGTTCCAGCTGCTCGCCACGGAAAAATTCGTGCGCAGCGGGAACATCTGGGCCGAGGTCGCGGACGGGATGATGGCGGCCGGGATCTAGCGCCGCATCAGATCCAGTACTCGCCCAGGCGCGCCATCCATTCCTTGATCCGGTCGGACCACGGCCGGTGGCGCCACCGTTCCAAGTTGACTTCCCTGGAGTCGCGCAAGTCTTCGTTGAACGCGCTCTCCATCGACGTGCCGAACGCCGGGTCGATGATGACGACGTTCAGTTCGTAGTTGTGGATGAAGCTGCGCCGGTCGATGTTGGCCGAGCCGATCGTCGACCAGCCGCCGTCGATGACGGCCGTCTTGGCGTGCAGCACGGCGATCTGCAGTTCGAAGATGTGCACGCCGCCGGCCAGCAACTGGTCGTAGAAGGCCTGGCCGGCGTAGCGGATCAGGCCGTGGTCCGAGACGCCCGGCAGTACGAGCCGCACGTCCACGCCGCGCTGCGCCGCCGCGATGAGGGCGTCGACGATCTGCTGGTCCGGCACGAAGTACGCGGACGTGATGTGGATGGATTTCTTCGCCTCGCTGATCGCGACCACGAGCGCCTTGTAGATGTCCGATTCGTGGTCCGGGTCGGACGCGAGCACACGCACGATCTTGTCGCCGACGGGCGCCAGCCTGGGGAAGTATTCGGCCTGCGGCAGGTCGCCGCCTTCCTGCCCCACCCACAGGTTGACGAACGACCATTGCAGCGGCGCGACGGCCGGTCCTTCGATCTTGACGTGGGTATCGCGCCAGCCGACCTTGTCGCCGTCGACCTGGCTGGGCTTCCGGCGCGAGCGGAACAGCGAGCTGTTGGCATAGGTGCTGCTGATGTTGATACCGCCCGTGAACGCGACCTTGCCGTCGACGACCATCAGCTTGCGGTGGTTGCGGTTGTTCAGCTCCCATTTGCCGCGCGCCTTGGCCGGGTTCACCGGATTGAAGATCAGCACGCGAATGCCGGCCTGGCGCATGCGGTCGAAGAATGCCGCCGGCGTGCCGAGGCCGCCCACGGCATCGACCATCACGTTCACCGTCACGCCCTGGCGCTGCTTCTCGATCAGGAGGTCGGCGAATCCGTTGCCGATTTCATCCTGGTCGAAGATATAGGTTTCCAGGTTGATCGAGCTGGTGGCGGCACGCGCGGCCGCCATCATCTCGCGCATCGTCGCCGGGCCGTCGAACAGCAAGGTGACCTTGTTGCCCGCGATGAGGGGCACGCCGGTCGCCTGTTCCTCCAGCGCCGCCAGCGCTTTCAGGTCGCCGCTCGCGTTCGCCCAGCGGCGCGCGACGAGGGCGGCGGCCTGCTTCGGCGGTAGCGCACCTTTCGTCGTTTCGATTGTGGGCGTGGCCTTGGCCGCGGGTGGCGGATCGACGTCCGGCAGCGACTTGCAGGCGACGACGCCACAACTGAGGCACAGGACCAGCAGCCAGTCGAACGGCGCCGGACGACGGAGAGAATGGAGCAGGAAACGGAGCAGGCATGTCATTGCATTCCTCTCGTGTTGGCGGGCAGCGGCACGTCGTCGAGGTCGCGCGGTCCGATGAAGAAGTCGAGCGGCGCCATGCGCAGCCTGCGGCCCAGCGCGCGCAGCAGTT
The DNA here is from genome assembly GCF_056404615.1 of Massilia sp. P2_C2. Lineage (NCBI taxonomy): Bacteria > Pseudomonadati > Pseudomonadota > Betaproteobacteria > Burkholderiales > Oxalobacteraceae > Massilia > Massilia sp. P2_C2. The sequence continues at coordinate 13,685 of NZ_JBFUDR010000108.1, forward strand.
TCAGGCCATGGTGGAAGCGCACCTTGCGTGCCCGCAGCGCCACCCACAGCGCGAGCCCGAAGCTCACCAGCAGGTTGATCATGCCGATCAGGGCGATGCCGAGGAATGTCAGCGCGATTGTGCCTGGCTCGGGCTGTTGGCCGAGGCCGACGAAGCCGATCGCGAAGTTGGCGGACGAGAAGGTCACGTGGCGCACGTCGAGCGGCAGGCCGAGCAGGAAGCCGACGGTGGCCGTCGTGCCCATCAGCACGCCGAACACGAAGTTGCCCATCAGGCCGCCGAGGTTGTCCTCGACGTAGCGGGCGAAGCGTGCGCGCCGCTCCTCGCCGAGCAGGCGGCGCAGCCAGCGCAGTTGTTGCACGCGCCGGCCCATGCGCGTGTACAGGGCCTTGTTGTCGTAGTAGCCGGATACGAGCCCCGACACGAACAGCCACACGCCCGCGATCGCCGCATGCAGCAGCGCCAGCGAGTGCCACGGGTGGCTGTCGGCGATCAGGTGTTCGGCCTTGGCCGGATTGACGAGGTGCGTGCCGAAGATCCAGTGCCAGCCGAGCGCGAGGAGCCAGGCCACCGGGATCACGGTGGCGAGATTGCCCAGCACGGCGACGATCTGCGTGCGGAATACCTTGTTGACGAGGGCTGCCATGCTGTCGACGTCGACCTGGCGGCGGCTACTCCGCCCGCCCCCGCGCTGCGTGGTCTCGTGCAGGGCGGCCGCGATGCGCGCGGCCGTCATCGCCGGCTGCTTGGTGGCGATGGTGAAGTGGAGGACGTGCACGAGCATGAAGCCGGCCGCGTAGTTGATGCTGTAGAGCAGCGCCTCGATCAGTGGCGCGCGGTGCTGGTACGAGATCAGGATCTTGATCAGGGCCATGAAGCCGATGATGATGCCCGCGCCGGCCGACGACGCGAACATGCCGCGCAGGTCCGCGCGCCGCTCGGCGATGTAGTGTTCGCCCGTGCGGCTGGCGTTTTCCGTGACGTTGCGGGCCAGCAGGTCGATATTGTCGCGCAACAGGCCACGCACTTCGTACTTCGTATTGTGCGCTTCCGCCAGTTCCTGCGCGAGGTCGACGGCGGCGGCGCGGCGCAGGCTCGTGGGCGGCTCCGACGGCGGCGTCGCCTCGTTCGCGAGGGTTTCCACGTCGACCGTCGGCGGGGAGGGCAGGACGCCGCTCGTGTCGACGAGGAACAGCAGTTTGCGCAGGCGGTCGATGCTTTGCGTCAGCGCCACGAGCAGGTACGTCAGCGCCACGCTCGTGCCGGAGGCGAGGGCCTTGTTGCGGATTTTCTGGACGACCGCTTCGCATTGGTCGAGCATGACCAGCAGGTGGCGTGCGTCTTCCATCGTCTCGATCTCGCCGGCCGTCAGGCGGCCGTAGTCGTCGAGGTATTTGTTTGCCTCGATGTTCTGCATCAGGAATGGGGAGTCGACTTCCTCGATCTCCATGTGGGCGTGGATCAGGCGCGGTTCCAGGCCCAGCGCGCAGACGCGGCACGACAGGGTCCGGATCGCGTCGAGCAGGCCTGCCAGCACGACCTGGCGTGCGCGGCCGGTGCCGGTTTCTACGGCTTCCTGGTCCGGTGGCGCGGCGTTCGCGACGACGTCGAACAGTTCGAGCCAGTCGGCGTTCGGCACGGCGCGGATCCACTGGTAATCGTCCTCGCGGCACAGCACGCGGTCGAGCGTGTCGGACAGATACGATTCATCCAGCGCGGGCGGCAGCATGCGATAGGCGATGCGCTTCTTGAGTTCCGTGAAGAAGCCGTCGTTCGAGAGAATGCCGACGTCGGAATACAGGCTCGTGTGGCGGCGCGTCTCGAGCAGCGTGGTCAGGTAGCGGCGCAGGGCCCACGCCTGGCCGGGATGGCCTTTCAGCAGCTGGATCAGGGTGCGTACCTGGGCGCGCGCGGCGTCGTGGTCGTGCGCGCGGCGCGGACGCAGGTTGTCGACCAGGTCGCCCAGCAGGTCGATGCGGTCGCTGTGTGGATCGAGGCGTTCGAGAATCGGGAGCATGGAAAACATTCGCGGCATGGAAATGTCAGTGTAGGCGTGGACACGTGGCCGCCACTGTACGGTGGCGAACCGAGCGGACCGGGCCCTGCGGCCCTCACGCGGCTGCGTTACACTTGATTCCTGACATCACTGGGGGAAGTATGTACCTGACTTACTACAACGGCCAATGGGCTGAAGGGAATACACCGTTGTTCGGCGCGATGGACCACAGCGTGTGGCTGGGCTCGTCCGTGTTCGACGGCGCGCGTGCGCTGCGCGGCCACCTGCCGGACCTGATCCCGCACCTGGAGCGCGTGATCGCGTCGGCCGAGAAGGTGGGCCTGCGTTGTCCCCTGGGCGTGGACGAGATGGAGGCACTGGTACGCGACGGCGTCGCGCGCTTTCCGGCGGATGCCGAACTGTACATCCGACCGCTCGTGTTCGCGTCGGAAGGGTTCCTGATCCCGACGCCGGAAGCGGCCGGCTTTGCGCTGACCCTGTTCGACGCACCGCTGCCGCCATTCACCGGCTTCTCGGCCTGCCTGTCGCCGCTGCGCCGTCCCGAGCCGACGATGGCACCGACGGATGCCAAGGCCTCGGCGCTGTATGCCAACACGGCCAGGGCGCTACGCGAGGCGAAGGTGCGCGGCTTCGACAATGCCGTCCTGCTGGATGCGGCCGGCAACGTGGCCGAGTTCGCGACGTCGAACCTGTTCCTCGTCACGGCAGAGGGCGAGGTCGTGACGCCTGCGCTGAACGGCACCTTCCTGGCCGGCATCACCCGCGCCCGCGTGATCGCGCTGCTGGCCGACGACGGGGTGCAGGTCGTCGAGCGCACGGTCAAGCCGGAGGAACTGGAATCGGCGCGTGAGATCTTTAGCACGGGCAACTACGGCAAGGTCACGCCGTGCACGCGTTACGAGGCGCGCGAATTGCCGGCCGGTCCGGTCGCGCAGCAGGCCCACGAGCGCTATCTTGCCTTCACTGAAACCACCTGACGTAAAAATTCGGGGTCAGAGCACTTTTTCGTGCACGATCTTCACAGTAAGTCCGCATCCGTAGCAGGTGCGAGCAGACGGTTTTGCGTCGCGGTCCTTCGAGACCACGTCGTCCCGTTGCCACTGTGTCGAGCCGAAGAACAACTGATCTGAAATGTGCTCTGACCCCGAATTTTGGGGTTAAGCCTACTTCGCTTGCGGGATGGTAACGGGACGGATGTTGCCGCAATCGGCCGACAGCCATTTGCCGGTCACATCCATGTTCACGACCTGGTTGCGTCCTTCTTCTTCGCTCCGGATCTTCATCCGGGCGCGGTAACTCGTGTCGTTGTCGGCGGTCACGTCGCCTTCGCCGCTCACGCGCGGCTTCGTGCACGTGAACGCGATGTGGCCGCGGGTGGGCGATTGCTGGGTGTAGGTCTGCCTGCAATCGCCCTGCTGGACGGGGAACTCCTTGCGCTCGGCCATCTCGCGCGTCATGCAGATCTTCGTCTGCAGCGCGCCACCGGCGCCGATGTCGAGCTGCACGCCATGCTGTTGCATCATGCGCTCCATCTGCTGGCGCTGCTCGGGCGACATATTGGCCATGTGCTGTTGCATGGCGGACATTGCCTGCCCGATTTCCGGATCGTTGGACGTCATCTTGTTCGACAGCGTCCACAGGCCGGGTTTCATGGTCTGGGCCGTGGCCGGCAACGCGGCGCCGAGTGCCGCGCAGGTACAGGCCAGCAGGATGGTCCTGGCGATGGGTGTCTTCATGTTTGTCTCTTCCTTTCGCATATTGTCGCGGCACGCCRCCTTGCCGCATAGCGCCACCGATGGGGGCATCACGACGCCTCGCCGTGCCGCCCGAGGATCTTGCGTTCCAGGTGCAGCAGCAGGAGGACGGTCTTGGCGTCGACGATGTCACCCGTGTCGATCATCGCCAGGGCGTCGTCGAAATCCAGTTCGACCACCTCGATGTCTTCGCCTTCCTCGGGATTGCCGCCACCGCGGTCGCAGCGTTGCGCGCGATCATACTCGGCGACGAACAAATGAATGCGTTCCGTGGTCGAAGCTGGACTGACAACCAGTTGCAGCGCCGGTTGCACATGCTCGATGGCATATCCCGTCTCTTCGCGCGCCTCGGCGAGCGCGCGCGTGGCCGGGTCGGCGCCGTCCAGCATGCCGGCCGCCGCCTCCAGCAAATAGCCATCGTGACCGGCGAGGCGGGCGCCGATGCGGAACTGGCGCGTCAGTATGACGGAACGATGGGTCCGGTTATACAGCAGCACCGCGGCGCCGCTCGCACAGTCGTAGACCTCGCGCGACTGGACCTGCATGTCGCCGTCGGTGCGGCGCTGCTGCGCGTAGGTGACGTTTTTCAGGGGCAGATAATGGTCCGAGAGGATTTCTTCGCGAACGATGCGCACGGTGTCGTTGAACATGCGGTCTCCTGTCAGGCACGCGAACAGGCGTCGCGGACGGCGACACACTGTTGCGATGTGGTTGGCTTTGCCCGAGGATACACCGTGCGCTGGCCAAGCCGGCGCGCGGCCGGAGGACGTCAGCCTTGCCGTGCGGGCTCGCTGACGTAGATCTCGACGCGACGGTTACGCGCGCGGCCTGCCGGATCGTCGTTGGAAGCGACCGGCTCACGCGCGGCGCGGCCTTCGATCGTGATGCGCGACGGATTCACGCCGTGCGCCGTCAGGTAGTCGCGCGTGTGCGCGGCGCGGTCCAGCGACAGCGGCTGGTTGATCTGGTCGCCACCCGTGTTGTCGGTGTGGCCGATGATGGTGACGACGGTTGCCGGATTCTCGTTCAGCGTGCCGGCGAAGCGGTCGAGGATGGGGCGGAAATTCGACTTGATGTCGGCGCGGTTGGTGTCGAACGAGACGTCGCTCGGGATGTCGAGCTTGAGACGGTTGTCCGCCGTTTGCGAGACCTGCACGCCGGTGCCGCGCGTGGCCTGTTCCATGGCCTGGCGCTGCTGCTCCATGTGGCGCGACCAGACGTTGCCGGCGACGGCGCCCGCCGCCGCGCCCAGGACGGCGCCGCGGGCGGCCCGGCCGGAAC
>NZ_JBFUDR010000109.1:0-18712 GCF_056404615.1 Massilia sp. P2_C2
GCCCAGCAGGTGATGCTGGAGGTGAAGATCGCCGAGGTCAGCAAGACCCTGCTGGACAAGCTGGGCGCCGCCGTCGGCATGAACCGGTCCCGCAACGGCGGCAACGACACGTTCTCGCTGCTGTCCAACTTCCTCAGCGAAGGCGGCGGCCTGATCGAGGCGATGCGCATCGGCCGCACCGCGATCCAGGTCGACGGCCAGAAGGACGATGGCCTGGTGCGCGTCCTGGCCGAGCCGAACATCATGGCCATCAGCGGCCAGCAGGCCAGCTTCCTCTCGGGCGGCAAGATCTTCATCCCGGTCGCGCGCGACCCGGGCGTGACCGGGTACTCCACGATCACGCTGGCGGAAAAGGAATTCGGTATCGGTGTGAAGTTCACGCCGACGGTGCTCGGTGGTTCGCGCATCAACCTCAAGATGGTGTCCGAAGTGTCCGACCTGTCGCAGACCGGCTCGCCGTTCGCGACGATCAACGGCGTCACCGCGGTGCTGCCCTCGTTCACCGTGCGGCGTGCCGACACGACGGTGCAGCTGAACGACGGCCAGAGCTTCGTGATCGCGGGCCTCATCAAGAACAACATGACGGAAACCGTCAAGCGCTTCCCCGGCCTGGGCGAGATACCGGTCCTGGGCGCGCTGTTCCGCAGCAGCGAATTCCAGAAGGACCAGACCGAGCTGATGTTCGTCATCACCCCACGCCTGGTCAAGCCGCTGGCCGCGCCGCCGCGGCTGCCTACCGACAACCACGAACCGCCGTCGCGCGCCGGCGTCTACCTGAACGGCAGTCTCGAGGGTGCTCCGCGCGCGGCCGACACCGAAAGGAAAGACAAATGAAGAACCTGACGCTATGGACAATCGCCCTGCTGGCCGCCGGTTGCGCGGACACGCCGACCCCGCGCTACGACGCGCAGATGGGCACGGCGGTGCGCGATGCGCGCCTCGCGATGACGATCGATCCRGCCGCGGGCAACCGTCCCGACGAAGCCAAAGGCATCGACGGCCGCGCGGCGAACGAAGCCGTCAAGCGCTACCAGGATTCGTTCAAGGAACCGCCGCCGGTCGTCAACGTGGTCAACATCGGAGGCGCGATAGGTGGCGCGGCGCGCTGACGGCGGTGCAAGGAGTTTTTTCAGCAGGGAAGTCGGTACGGGGGCGATCCAGCTCCTCAATCATTCTGGCAAAACAGGAGGTCATATGAAGAACTTAATGGTCAGTTTTTATCGGGAAGAAAGCGGTGCCCAGGTCGTCGAGTACGCACTGGTGATCGCTCTGGTGTCGATCGGGTTGGCCGTCGCGCTGGCGACGGCCATGGGCACGGGCGCGGGTTCCGCGTTCGACACCCTGATCACCCGCGTCAAGAGCTGCTTCACCTCCACGACAGGCAGCTGCTAGCGGCGCAGACAGAAGATTTTTTCAGCAGTAGCGTTACCCCGGTTCGACCGGACCGGGTCATTCAATCAACCAAGTCGGAAGGATTCAAAATGAACATCGTCAAATCGCTCAAGAACGTCGCCGTCGATTTCGCCCGTGAAGAAGACGGCGCCCAGGTGGTGGAATACGCCCTGGTGATCGCCCTGGTCTCGATCGGCCTGGCCGTCGCGCTGTCGACCGCCTTCGGCTCCGGCGCCAGCTCCGCGTTCACGAGCCTCGTCACCCGCGTGAAGAGCTGCTTCACCTCCACCACGGGGACCTGCTGATCGTTCGGGCCGTGCCGCACGCGCTGCGGCACGGCGCCGCCGAATACATCGTATCCATCAAATAACGTGGGAGTCCGTCATGAGCGCCAAACGAGCAATCAGCAGGGATAAAGGGGGGGTTCTCGTCGCCTTCGCCTTGCTGCTCATGCTGCTGATGGGGTTCATGGGCGTCGCGCTCGACTTCGGTCACCTGTACATCGTCCGTACCGAGCTGCAGACTGCCCTGGACGCCTGCGCCCTCGCCGGCGCGCAGGAATTGAACGGCCAGCCCGATGCGCGGACACGGGCCATCAATGCCGGCATCGCGGCCGGCAACATCAACCGCGTCGACATGCAGTTGGCCAGCTGGAACGGGAAAGGCGGCGTGACCAGGGACGACATCTCGTTCTTCGACAAGGATCATATCGCAACGACCGTCGACGCCAATGCGCGCTACGTGCGTTGCGCCCACACCCAGCCCGCGACCCAGACGCCGTTGCTGCTGATGTTCGGCCAGGCGACCGGCTCGACGGGCTATTCCGGCACGATGGACGTCGGCGCGGCGGCCGAGGCCACGACCACGCCGGCCCAGTMGACCTGCCCGGTGCCGCTAGCGCTCAGACCCAAGACCGGCGGCGCCGCGCCCGACTACGGCTTCACGAAGGGGGATTGGGTTACCCTGCTCAGCAAGACCGGTGCCACGAACGGCCAGATCGGCTGGGCGAACCTGGACGGTTCCAGCAACGCGTCCGAGACGAATGCAGAACTGGCGGGCCACTGCGGCACCCGCGTGAACGACACGATCGGCACGCCCGGCGTGCAGCAATCGATCGCCGATATCTGGAACACCCGCCTGGGCATCTACAAGAACGGCGACGGCCCCGCCGCCAATACGCCGGACTTTACCGGCTACGTGTACACCACCAAGTCGTGGCCGTCCGGCAGGGACGCCTACAGCGACTTCGTCGCGAAGCGCCAGGCGTTCGCCGCCTGCGCCGCCACGGTGAAGGCCTGCGAGGACAACAACAACATCAAGCTGAACGCCAAGACTTTGGCGACACCTGGTATCGACGGCGAGCTGCAGCGCTACGGCACCAACCGACGCCTCGTCATCGTGCCGGTAGTGATCGGCACGCAGGTGTCCAATTTCGCCTGCATGCTGATCCTGCAACCGCTGTCGACGCCGATGGTCGACGTGCAGCTGGAATACCTGGGCAACGCATCCACGGCGGACAGCCCCTGCACCGCCAGCGGCCTGCCGGGCGGCGCCGCGGGTCCGCTGGTACCTGTGCTCGTGAGATGAGGAGAGTGTCATGAAACAACGGGAACGAGGCGTTGCGCTGACGGAGTTCGCACTGGCCCTGCCGATGCTGCTCATGCTCATGTTGCCCATCCTCGAATTCGGCCGTGCCTACTACCAGTACAACACGATCGCGAAATCCGTGCGCCAGGCGGCACGCTACCTGTCCATGCGCTCGCCCGGCGTCGACGTCGACAAGGCGCGCAACATCGTCGTGTACGGCAATACGGCGGGCACCGGCACGCCGCTGGTGCCGGGCCTGAGCCTGTCGAACGTGCCCACCCCGACATATGGCACGACCGGCACCTACCCGACCCTGAACACCGTCACGGTCACCGTGACAGGCTTTACCTTCGTGCCGCTCGTAAAAGGCGTGTCCTGGATCGCCTTCGACGGCATGACGTTCGGTTCGATCCAGGCAACGCTGAGGAGCCCGACATGAACACCCGCCAAACCGGTGCGACGACCGTGGAATTCGCCCTCGTCATGCTGATGTTCCTGATGGTCCTGTTCGGCATCATGGACTTCTCGCGCCTGCTCTACACGTGGAACACGGCGAACGAGGTGGCGCGCGAAGGYGCCCGCTACGCCGTCGTGTGCGCGGACCCGGGCAGCAACACCCGCGTACTGGGGAAGATGCAGGCGCTGATGCCCGATATCACCGCATCCAACATCACCGTCGCGTGGGAACCGGCAGGCTGCACCGCAGCCGACTGCCAGGCCGTCACGGTCTCGCTCACCGGCGTGCGCTTCAAATGGGTTTCGCCGCTGCCGGGAACGGTCGGCCAGCCCGCATGGACACTGCCCGCCTTCTCCACGTATCTCACGCGCGAGATGATGACTTATAACCCTTTAATCTGCTAGGCCCCTGGAGGAGTCATGAAAATCCTGATCATTTCCGAAGACAAGCCTTTCCTCAAGCACGCGGGTTCCATCCTCGCGGGCACGGGGCACGACGTCACGACCACACCAGGCACCGCCGCGGACCTGCGCACACTCGTCAAGTCACTGGGACCCGACGTGCTGCTGCTGGACGGGCGCGAGGACGTCATGCTCGACCTCGCCGAGATCGAGCGGACCACGTTGCAATGCCCCAGCGTGGCCATCCTGCTGATGTCCACCATGAGGACCCCGGCATTCCTGATCGACGCGATGCGCGCCRGCGTGCGCGAAGTGCTGCCGTCGGTCCATCCGGGCGAGCTGCTGGCGGCGGTGGAGCGCGCGGCCGCCAAGCTGACGGCATCCTGGACGGCCAGCCACGGCAAGATCCACGCCTTCGTCGGCACGACCGGCGGCAGCGGCACCACATTCCTCGCCACGAATTTCGGCTACCAGCTGGCGAAGGCGCACAAGGTGCTGCTGATCGACCTGAACCTGCAGTTCGGCGACGCGCTGAGCTTCCTGCAGGACGTGAAGGCCACGACCACCATCGCCGACCTGGCGCGCGACATCAACCGCCTGGACGCGCCGCTGCTGCAGGCCAGCGCCATCAAGGTCACGCCGACCTACAGCGTCCTCGCGGCCCCGGAGGAACCCGCCCAGGCCGCCGACGTCAGCCCCGAGCACATCGACGCCATCCTCAAGCTGGCCGTCACGCAGTACGACTTCGTCCTGCTCGACATGCCGCGCATCGTCGACGCCATGATGATGACCGCGCTGGACCAGGCATCGACGATCTTCCTCGTGCTGCAGGCCAGCGTGCCGCACCTGCGCAACGCCGACAAGCTGCTGTCGGTGTTCCGCTCGCTCGACTATGCGAACGACAAGATCGAGCTCCTGCTGAACCGCTACGACAAACGTGACGACATCTCGGCCGACCGGATCCTGCACACGCTCGGCGACCACGAGATCCACATGATCGCCAACGGCTGGCGCCAGGTGAGCACCGCGATCAACCACGGCGTGCCGCTCGTGGAGGTGGAGCGCAAGCATGGCGTGATCCGCAGCCTGAGCGAACTCGGCGACACGATGGCGCCGGCCGCCGAGCAGCCCGCCGGCCTGTTCGACCGCCTGTTCCGCCGCGCCTGAACCCGGTACCGGAGATTGCCATGTCCCTGCGCGAACGACTCAGCACCACCGCCGTCATCGAAACCGGCAAGACGGCCCCCCAGCAGGCCGTCCAGCGCGACGCCTACAAGAAGCTGAAGGAGCAGATGCACCTGAAGCTGCTCGACCAGTTCGACCTGACGGTGCTCGAAAGCCTGGCGCCGGACAAGCTGCGCCACGAAATCGCCACCGCGATCGACGGCATGCTGCTGGACGACGAGACGCCCGTCAGCGGACTCGAACGGCGCATGCTGGTGCGCGACATCCAGCACGAGATGCTGGGGTTCGGCCCGCTGGAACTGCTGATGGCCGATCCCACCGTGTCCGACATCCTCGTCAACGCGTACGACAAGGTCTACGTCGAGCGCCGCGGCCGGCTGGAACTCAGCGATGTCACCTTCACGGACGACCGGCACCTGCTGCGCATCATCGACAAGATCGTGTCGCTGGTCGGTCGCCGCATCGACGAATCGAGCCCGATGGTCGATGCCCGCCTGCCCGACGGCTCGCGCGTGAACGCGGTGATCCCGCCGATCGCGCTGGACGGGCCGATGATGTCGATCCGCCGCTTCGCGCACATCCCGCTGAAGATGGCCAACCTGGTGGACGATCTGCGCAGCCTGACGCCGGACATGGCGGAAATGCTCGAAGGCCTGTGCCGGGCCAAGGTCAACATGGTGATCTCCGGCGGCACCGGCGCCGGCAAGACGACGCTGCTGAACATCATGTCCGGCTACATCCCCGCGTCGGAGCGCGTCGTGACCATCGAGGACGCGGCCGAACTGCAGCTCCAGCAGCCGCACGTGGTGCGCCTGGAGACCCGGCCGCCGAACATGGAGGGCCGGGGCGAGGTCACGGCGCGCGCGCTGGTCAAGAACGCGCTGCGGATGCGTCCCGACCGCGTCATCATCGGCGAGGTGCGCGGGGCCGAGGCATTCGACATGCTGCAGGCGATGAACACCGGTCACGAAGGCTCGCTGACGACGATTCACGCGAACACCCCGCGCGACGCGCTGTCGCGCATGGAGAACATGGTAGGCATGGCCAACCTGAACCTGCCCCACAAGGCGGCGCGCCAGCAGATCGCATCGGCCATCACCGTGATCATCCAGGCGCTGCGCCTGACCGACGGCAAGCGCAAGATCACCAGCATCCAGGAAATCACGGGCATGGAAGGCGACGTGATCACGATGCAGGAGATCTTCGCTTACCACCAGACCGGGGTCGACGCCGAGGGCAAGATCGTCGGCCATTTCCAGGCGTCCGGCGTGCGTCCCCGGTTCGCGGACCGCCTGCGCACATTCGGCATCCACCTGCCCGATAACATGTTCGACCCAAGCCGCCGCCAGTCCTGAGGAGACCGCCATGATCATCGTCCTGCTGCTCGTCTTCGTGTCCGTGATCCTGCTCGTCGAGGGCGCGTGGCTGCTCTGGCGCGCACGCCACGGCGCGGCGGCCGTCCGGCTGCAGCGCCGCCTCGACCTGGTGGGGCGCAAGTCCGACGCCGAGGGCCAGCGCCCCCTGCTGAAATCGCGCCGTTTGAGCGAACTGTCCGGGCTGGCGCGCGCGCTGAGCGGCGTGGCGCTGGCGGCGCGGCTGAACACCCTCATCGCCCAGGCCGGCCTGCACTGGACCGTCGCGCGCCTGCTGCTCGCAAGCGCCACCGCCGGCGTCGCCGGACTGGCCCTCGGCATGCTGGGTGCGCAGCCGATCGTCTTTTGCCTCGTGCTCGCGGGCGTACTGGCCGCCCTGCCCTGGCTCTGGGTGGCATGGAAGCGCCGCCGCCGTCTGCGCCGGCTCGAACAGCAGTTGCCGGAAGCGCTGGACCTGATCGGGCGCGCCGTGCGCGCCGGGCACTCGCTCCCGCTGGGCATCCAGCTGCTGGCCGAGGAAATGCCCGACCCCATCGCCGCCGAGTTCCGCCTCGTGCACGAACAGGTGAGTTTCGGCATCTCGCTGCAGCAGGCGCTGGCCGGCCTGTGCGAGCGGGTGCCGCTCACGGACTACCGGTATTTCGCCGTGGCCGTGCTGATCCAGCGTCAGTCGGGCGGCAATCTGACGGAAGTGCTGGGCAATTTGAGCAAGCTGATCCGCGAGCGCCTGAAGCTGCTCTCACGCATCCGCATCCTGTCGTCGGAAGGCCGGATGTCGGCCTGGACCCTCGCGGTGCTGCCGTTCGTCCTGGCTGCCCTGCTGTACTGGGTGAATCCGACCTTCATGCAGCCGATGTGGACCGATCCGATCGGCCTCGGCATGCTGCGTGTCCTGTTATCCATGATGTTGCTCGGCATTATCGTCCTGAGCCGCATCACCAAGATCCGAGTCTGAAGGAGAATCGCCATGTTGCTGCCTATCGTCGTATTCCTTGCCGTCAGTTCCGGTTGCATCGGCCTGATCCTGTGGCTGGCGCCCGACCGGACCGAACAGCGCCTGAATGCCCTCACGAAGGACGGGCCGGCATCGCAAGTCTGGAGCACGAAGATCGTCGACGCCGTCACGCCGTTCGCCCGGCTGTCGACGCCCTCGGGCGACTGGGAAACGTCGCCGCTGCGCGTGCGCTTCATGAACGCCGGGATCCGCCATCCGAAAGCGCCGCATTTCTTCTTCGGCCTCAAGACGCTGCTGCCCGTCCTGGCCGCCGTGCCGGCTTTCGTGATGCTGCGCGCCACGCAGGGCGCGACGGGCATGACGCTGCTGCTGTGGGTCCTCGGCGCGGCGACTCTGGGTTGCTACCTGCCCAATGTCGCGCTGTCGTTGGCCGGACGCGCCCGCCGGCGCGACATCTTCGACAGCTTCCCCGACGCCGCCGACCTGTTGCTGGTCTGCGTCGAGGCAGGCCTGGGCCTCGACGCGGGGCTCACGCGCGTGGCCGAGGAATTGCAGGAACAGAGTCCCGCGCTGGCCGAGGAACTGCAGTTGACCAACCTCGAAATGCGGGCCGGTGGCACGCGCGAGAAGTCGCTGCGCAATCTCGCGCTGCGCACCGGCGTCGAGGAACTGACGTCGTTCGCGACGATGCTGACGCAGGCCGACCGTTTCGGGGTCAGTATCGGCGACTCGCTGCGCGTGTTTTCCGAAGACCTGCGGCACAAACGTCAATCCCGCGCCGAAGAGAAAGCCGCGAAGGTACCGACGAAAATGCTGTTCCCGCTCGTGTTGTTTATATTTCCGTCGATCATCATGGTGGTACTCGGTCCGGCCATTATCCAGATTATCCGGACGATCGGACCGATGCTCATGCGCACGTGACAGAAACTACGGAGTCGCACCGCTAAGCCATCTCGACATTATTCGTGGCGAGATGGTTTTGCGCGTAGACATATAAATCAAGTCGATTACTCACGCCGAGTTTTTGATAAATCGACGACAAATGATTCCGCAATGTGGACTCCGAAATAAACAGGCGTTTCGCCAGGTCTTTATTCGTCCTGACTTTATTGGCGATAACGGCCTGTAATACCCGGCGCTCCCGCGGCGTCAGCAATTCCAGGTTGTCCCGGCTGGGCTGGGCCCGGGCCGGCTCCCCGCCGCCGCGCAGGGCGCTCAGCGCGAGGTTGGTCGCTTCGCGCCCAAACCAGAGTTCCCCTTCATGGCTCCTGCCGATCGCCTTGATGACCTCGTCGGCGCTGGACCGGCGGCTCAGCAGGCCATGGGCGCCGCAGCGCAGGCTGTACGCCAGCGTCTCCGTCTCCACGTCTTCCGCGAACAGCAGCGTGTGACGCCCGTGCGTCAGCACCTCCGGCAGCGCGGACTGCTGCGCCATGGTCGCCAGTTCGTACTTCAACAGCACCACGTCGGGCGCCGCCGTGGCCAGCTGCTGCAACGCGTCGGCCTGGGTGCCCGCGACGGCGGTCACCTCCATCTCCGGGCGGTGATCATTGATCAGCTTGGTCAGTGCCCACAGTATCAGCTGGTGATTTTCCACCACCATGACCCGAATGGGATTATTCGAGATTGAGCGTTGTTGCGGCACCATATTATTCCTGTTTTTTATAAATGAAATTCCCACTTACGTAAAAATGGGCACTCTTGGTGATGTCTTGTCAGCCACGCAATGCCGAGCGTCATTTATATGAGTGAAACTGGTAAATATCATAGCCCCAGTTCAACGGCCGTAGTACACGCATCCATTATTTCCGATTAATTATTTTGTGAGATTTAGTGATTGTTGTGACCTACCAAYGGATACATTCATAAAAATGTTTAAATAAAAACGGTGAGAATGTAACTTACGCGGCACTGTGAATTGCTCTGATTGATGACCCCTGCCGGCCTGAATGACCGGCAACTATGTTTCGACATATAATTACTTTTTGACCATCGCACACCTATGCGTGCCCAACGCGGCCCCTCGCTGTCCCTGCGCCACCTCCTGATCCTGCTGACGGCGATCGGCCTGCTGCCCCTGGCTGCGCTGGGCGCCTGGAGCGTGCACCTGGCCGCGGAATACCACGAAAGCGAACAGGAGCGTGCGCTGCTGGACCTGGCGCGCGCGCTGTCGAGCGCCGTCGACGCCGAGCTGGACGGGACGGTGACCACGCTGGCCAGCATGGCCCGCACCCCCGCCCTCGACGTGGGCGACCTGCGCGCCTTCCATGCCATCGCCCACGACCAGGYGCAGGCGCAGCCGGACTGGCTGGGCGTGATCCTGGCGGACGGCACCGGCCGCATGCTGTTCCGCACGACGGCGCCGTTCGACGCGCCGCCGCAGCCCGTCGCCGATCCCGCCAGCCTGCGCCAGGCGCTCGCGCTACGGCGGCCCGTGATCGGACACATCGCGCAGGGCAAGGGCGGCCGCCCGGCCATTCCCGTGCGCTATCCCGTGAACGACGCGGCGGGCCGGCCCTATGTACTGACGGCCATCGTCCAGCCCGACCGCATCATGCGCGTGATCACGCGCCAGCAGGTGCCGCCCGGTTCGAAGATCGCGGTGCTGGACGGCGGCGGCGCAATCGTCGCCCGCTCGAACGGCCTCGCCCGGCACGTCGGCGCCACGCCCAGCCCGACGCTGGTACGCCTGATGGCGACGCATGGGCCGGAGGGCACCGGTCCCGCCCTCACGCTCGAAGGCGCCGCCGTCACGACGGCCTACACGCGGCTGTCGCGCTACGGCTGGACGGTGGCGGTCGGCGCGCCGCCGGTGGGCTGGGCCGGTGGCCCCGCGCTGGGCTTCATCTGGTATGCGGTTGGCATCGTGCTGTCGCTGGCCCTCAGCATCGGCCTCGCCTCGCGGCTGGCGCGGCGCATCGTGCGCCGCATCGCCGCCCTCGAGACGGGCGCGGCGGCCCTCGGCGCCGGCACCGAACTGACCGTGCCCCGCTCGCGCATCCGCGAGATCCACGCGATGGGCGAGGCGCTGCGGGCAGCCGGCGAGCGCCGCGGTGCGCACGAACAGGAAAGAAGCCGCCTGCTCGACACGCTCGCCCAGGCCCTGGCCAAACGCGAGGAAGCGCTGGAACAGGCGCGCCAGGCCGGCCGCGCCAAGGACGAATTCCTCGCCGTCCTCGGCCACGAACTGCGCAACCCGCTGGCGCCCATCGCCGGCGCGCTCGACCTGATGGACCTGCGAGACGACCCAGCCGGCCGGCGCGAGCGCGGTATCATGCGGCGCCAGGTCGACCACCTGAAACACCTCGTCGACGACCTGCTCGACGTGTCGCGCATCGCCTCCGGCAAGCTGCGCATCGAGATCGGGCCGGTCGACCTGGCCGCCGTCGCGCGTCACGCCGTCGCCGCCCTGCCCGGCCAGCCGGTCCGCCTTGACGCGCCGGATTCGCTGTGGGTCGCCGGCGACGAGCACCGCCTGGTCCAGGTGATCGGCAACCTGCTGTCGAACGCGGCCCGCTTCGGCAGCACGGACACCCGCGTCGTCCTCGCGCACGTGGGCGACGAAGCGCGCCTCGTCGTCAGCGACAACGGCGTGGGCATGGAGACCGCGCTGGCCGAACGCGTATTCCAGCCCTTCTACCAGGCGCCACAACCGCTCGTGCGCCACAGCGGGCTCGGACTCGGGCTCGCCATCGTGCGCCGCATCGTCGAACTGCACGGCGGCCGCGTGCGCGCGCACAGCGACGGGCCGGGCCACGGCAGCCGCTTCGAAGTCAGCCTGCCGCTGGGCGCGCCCGCGGCCGGCACGCCGCCGGCCGCGCTGCACGGAACGGCGCAGGCGCTGCGGGTGCTGGTCGTGGACGACAACGAAGACGCCGCCGCCCTCACGGCCGCCGTCCTGCGCCAGTTCGGACACGACGTGCGCACCGCGCACACGGCGGCGGCCGCGCTGGACGTGCAGGCAGAGTGGCCGCCCGCCGTGRCCATCCTCGACATCGGCCTGCCGGACATGGACGGCTACGCCCTCGCCGCCGCCATGCGCCACGCGGCGCGCGGGCCGCTGCGACTGGCGGCCCTCACCGGCTACGGCCGGCAAGCCGGCGTCGTGGCGCATACGCCGGACGATGCGGCGGCGTTCGATCTGCATTTGACCAAGCCGGCCAGCATGGAGGATCTGCGGCGGGCGCTGGAGGTGGATGCGGAGCTGCCGGTTGGATCGACCGGCGATGCGCGGGCGGGTTGAGTGCCCACGCAGGGGGCAGAACGAACTTCAGCAAGCGGTCGGAAACGGTCGTTCACTCTGCCGCGAAGCCATCCAATGTACAATTTTTTCGGAACCCAATGATCACCAAGTCCGTCCGCTCGATTCTCGCCGCATGCCTGTTCGTCGCCCCAGTGATCTCCCCGGCATCAGACGCATTGATCTACGTTGCCGCGTATGAGTGCGACGCGGTGGAAATAAACCAGGACCTTGTCGAAATGTGCTCGAAGCAGTTTCCTGACTTGTCACTCAAGGCGAACGACGCCCTCCTCACATGGCGTGACCGTAACCTGCCAAACGCGGATGCAGCCAAGAACAGATGCTCGCGCGAACTGGATGAGAAATCGAAAAGCGCATCTGCGGATGAGCTCCAGGCAATCCGCACGCTCATCGCCGATACGAAGGCAAAGATTCATTCAGGCTTTCAAGACCAGATCCTTAAGGAAGGACCAGCAGCCTGCCTTGACGCCTTTGACCAGCTAAAAAGCCCAGACAGCCACATGAACATTCGGTAACGAAGGTCCGGTCGATGGATCAGATATGCTGGTCAAACACCTGGCGCAAATAGGCGATGAACGTCTCGTCAGTGGAAAACCCCTTGCCCGGGCTGTCGGACAGCTTGGCGACGGGTTGCCCGTTGCAGCGCGTGAGCTTCATCACGATGTTCAGCGGCTCGAACTGCGTGTCGTTCGTGAGCTTGGTGCCGATGCCGAAGCCGGTCATCACGCGGTCGGCGAAATGGCGGTACAGGCTGAGAGCCTTGGGCACCGTGAGCGCGTCCGAGAACACGAGCCGCTTCGTGCGCGCGTCGATGCGCATCCTGGCGTAGTGCGCGAGCGCCTTCTCGCCCCACGCCACCGGGTCGCCGGAGTCGTGGCGCAGGCCGTCGAACAGCTTGGCGAAGTACAGGTCGAAGTCGCGCAGGAAGGCGTCCATGCCGACGACGTCCGTCAGCGCCGTCCCCAGGTCGCCGCGGTATTCCTGCACCCAGTCCTCCAGCGCCTTCTTCTGGAAGTCGCGCAGACGCACGTCGAACGACTGGAATGCCTGCATGTATTCGTGCGCCATCGTCCCGATCGGCACGAGGTTGAATGTCTTCGCGAGGTAGACGTTCGACGTGCCCTTGAAGAATTGCGGCAGTTCGCGCGCCAGCGTGGCCACGACTTCCTCGTGCCAGTCGCCCGAGAAGCGGCGGCGCACGCCGAAATCGAAGAACTCGAACGGATTCAGGCGCTTCGGCTCCTGCTCGAAGGCGTGGAATTCGGCGATCTTCTGCCCGAGCCGCTTGCGCGCCTCCTCGATCGCGGCCTGCTGGTCGAAGCGGCGGAAGTAGAGCTCGTTGACGATGTACAGCACGTAGATCTCGAAGCCCATCACATGCACGATGGGACCGCAGGCGCGGATGCGCAGGTGCGGCCCATCGGTCTCGACCTCGATGAATTTGCGCTGGAAACGGAACAAGGTGAGGAAGTCGGCGAAGTCGCTTTTGATGAAGCGCAGGGACCTCATGTAGTGCACGTCGTCCTCCGTGAACATCAGCGTGCACAGGTGGTCCAACTCACGTTCGACCTCCTCTTTCAACTCGGCCAGCGGATAGGCCGGCGTGTTGCGGCACTTGAACTCGTATTCGCCGATGGCGTTCGGGTGCATGTGCAGCAGGGCCTGCCACATCGTGAATTTGTAGAGATCGGTTTCGAGGAGGCTGCGGACGACGGGTTTCATGGCGGTTCGATAGCGTTGTCGGTGTCGATCTATTGTAGATGTCGCTCTGCGGTCTGCGCCAGTCATGGCGGTTGCCGCAGGCCACGCGAGTCATACCGGTTGCCTCAGGTCGTGGCACCGGGCGGCTTGCGCGTGCGCTTCTTGGGTGCCAGCATCGTGCCCGAGCAGGACGGAGCGCCGCAGCGGCAGGCGAACAGCCGCTTCAGCGCGGGCGTGTGGCGTTCGTCGTAGATGAGCGCATAGTTGTAGTTCAGCTCCTCGCCCGCGTCGATGTCGCGCAGCGCGTGGATGTACACGCGGCCGTCGTCCTCGTAGGCTTCGCAGTTCGGTTCGCAGGCATGGTTGATCCAGCGGGCGTCGTTGCCGCGCCGGCCGCCGTCGATCACGTTGCCGTCGGCCAGGCTGAAGTAGAACGTATGGTTGACCGGGCCGCCACGCTCGTCGGCACGGCGCGTCGCCTCGTCCCAGTTGATGCGCTCGCCGCGGTATTCGATGATGCGCTCGCCGGCCGCGATCGGGCGCAGCGCGAACACGCCGTTGCCGTGCACAGGCGACTGCCTGACTTCGTAGATGGCCGACCGGGACGGCCTGGCCGGCTTGCCGGATGACGCATGACTGGATGTTTTGCCGGGCGACGCTTCGCCGGGCGACGCTTCGCCGGAAGCCTTGCTGCCCCCTCGGCCGGGAGCCTTGGTAGCCTGGCTTGCGGTCTGCTTCGATGTGGACGGTCGGGCGGAAGGGCTCATTGGGTCGCGTTCGTATGGATGACGTGGATGATTATTGATCGGATCGCGGCATGTCCGCCGCACGCCACCATCCTAACGTATTGCGGGCTTCGCGGCGATTGCGCTGTTAAGGAGCCAGCCGGTCGCGTGCGAACGCGAAGATGGCGGCGGCCAGTTCGCGCAACGGCGGCCGCCACTGGGCAGGTCTTCCATGCGCGGGCGTCTAATGAGCGTCCGCGGCCTCGTCTGTGCGTTCCGCGCCCATTCTGCCATGGGGTGCACGCGAGGGACGACGTAGGTTCAGCGCCGGCGCAGCTGCTATCGAGAAGGTGYGCACAAGTGCTCACYGATCYCTTCCTGCCCCGAGCCGTCCTGCTGACCGTGCTCGTGCCTGACAGGCGTCACTTTCCCGCCTCCCGCCGGCCCATCGCCGGCGGCAGTGCCCGGCGTCACCGCCTGGCTCGCCACGGGTAGCGCCGTTTGCGCCGCGTGGGCGCCGGTGGCGAGCCGTTGCAGATTGACCGCCGCGTTCACGTCGCGGTCGTGATGCGCGCCGCACGCCGCGCATGTCCAGATTCGCTCTCCCAGTCCCAGCGCGGCGTATTTTACTCCGCATGCCGAACAGAGCTTGCTGGACGGGTACCAACGATCCGCCAGCACGATCCGGGTGCCGTAGCGAGCGGCCTTGTACTGCAGCTGGCGCCGGATCTCGTAAAAGCCGACGTCGGCGATCGCGCGGGCCAGGGGGCCATTGGCCAGCATGCCGCTCACGTGCAAATCCTCGATCACTACCGTTTGGTTCTCGCGGCAGAGGCGGGTCGTGAGCTTGTGCGTGAAGTCGCGGCGCACCCGCGCGATGCGCGCCTGCAGGCGCGCCAGCGCCTTCGCTCCCTTGCTTCGGTTCGTCGATACCGGTAGGCGCGTGCCTTTCGGGATCGGCCCTTTCAGGCCAGCCGCGGCCTTCGCGGCCTCCAGCTTGCGCGACAGGTGCCGGCTGCGGATGCGCAGCCGGTCCAGTGCGGCCCGCAACGGCCGCGGCGCGGCGATCTTCTCGCCGCTCGACAGAGTCGCGGCACT
Organism: Massilia sp. P2_C2; assembly: GCF_056404615.1. Lineage (NCBI taxonomy): Bacteria > Pseudomonadati > Pseudomonadota > Betaproteobacteria > Burkholderiales > Oxalobacteraceae > Massilia > Massilia sp. P2_C2. The sequence goes on from NZ_JBFUDR010000109.1 coordinate 15,136, forward strand.
GCTCACGCCCAGGTCCACGCCAGTGATCCCGTCCTTCGTGCGACGGCGGCGCGCATCCCGTGCCGGCACCTCGACCTGGATCGACAAAAACCAGTGGTCCACCTCGCGCGAGACGCTCGCGCCCAGGATCCTGCCCGGCCAGCGCTGCGCTTCACATAGCGCCACCCGTCCGACCTTTGGCAGCACGGCACTCATGCCGTCCAGGCGGAATTTATCGTTCGCCACGTAAAAACTGTCGACACAGCGGCCTTTCTTCTTGAAGCGCGGCGGGTACGCCGGCCGGCCCGCGCGGCGCTGCTCGGCGTAGCGCGACCAGGCCCTGGCCAGGTTGGCGAAGGGCTGCGCGTGGGCGTCGCGGTGGATGGTGCGCAGCCACGGCTGCCCCTCCGCGTCGAGCCAATCGGGATCCGAATACTTGATGCGGTTGAACTGTTTTTTCAGTGCCATCGCGTTTGGCTTGCCGCCGGCGGCAAGCTGGCGCTTCCATTCGGCCAGGGCCCAGTTCCAGACGCGGCGGGCGGTGCCTGCGGCGCGCACGAAATAGTCGCGCTGGGCTGCGCTCGCCTCAATCCTGATCCGGTGCGCCAGCAACATGGTCGCTCTCCAATGCCGCGCGCAGCTGGCTTTCAGTGTAACGGCGCCGGTTGCTGGCGGTGCGGGTCATCGGGACAAGCCGCCCCTCGCGCTCCCAGCGCTGCAGAGTCTTGACCGTGGCCCCCAGCGGCCTGGCGGCGTGCCCGATTCCGATTGTGCTTTCCATGATCACGATTGGACACAGCTACTCACATTTTGTTCGACTAGAGTCGGGCTCCTGCGCCTGGTGGATGGTCTGCTCGTCGGTGGGCGTCATCATGTCGATCACGCGGCAGTCGCCGCACATGCGCATGCGGTCGAGGTGGCCCGCGAACGCGGGATGGCCGGCCAGGCGCGCGAGCATGCTCTCGACCATGCGCACCGTCCCGAACGGCTTCTGGCAGCGGATGCAGTGGAATGGCTGCGTCTCGTTCAGCACGACGGGTTCCTTGCGCGTGGCGCGGAACGACAGCCGCGGCACCAGGGAAATGGCGTCTTCCGGACACGTGTCCGCGCACAGTCCGCACTGCACGCAGTTCTTTTCGATGAAGCGCAGCTGCGGCAGGTTCTGGCCATCCTGCAGCGCGGACGCCGGACACGCCCCCACGCACGCCATGCAGAGGCTGCACTTCGCCGTATCGACGTCCAGCGCGCCGAACGGACTCCCGGCCGGCAGCGCGATCTCCTCGACCGGTTGCGGCGCCTCGCGCAGCAGGTGTTCCAGTGCATAGTCGAGCGTGTTGCGCTTGTCCGCCGCCACGTTGAAGYCCGCGCGCCGGGCCGGCACGGCGCCGCGCGGCGCATGCCGCAGCGCGCGCGCCAGTTCGTCCGCGCCGTTCACCCGCAGCAGCTGCACGTGGGCGCCCGCATAACCGAGGTCCGTCATGATGGCCTGCGCGATGCCCATCTGCGCGTCCAGCGCGGCCGCGTACTGCGGCGCCTCGGCGTCCGTCGTCAGGACGGTGACGCCGGCGGCGCCCCATGCGAGCGCCGCGAGCCAAAGGTCGATGCCGGTCGACGCCGTGTGGTGCACGCCCAGCGGCAGCATGCGCCCGGGTATGGCCTCGTCCAGCTGCGCGAGCAGGGCCGCACCTTCGGCGCCGTGCACGAGCAGTACCGGATCGCTGCCGCCGGCCTGCGCATACGCGTTCAACGCCGCCTTGATGCGCTGGCCCGTGTGCGCGGCGGACGGGTAGGCATAGCCCAGCGCGCCCGTCGGGCACACGGTCGTGCAGGCGCCGCAGCCGGCGCACAGATACGGGTTCACGGCGATGAGGTCGCCCGCATCCGCGATGGCGCCGGCCGAGCAGACCTCGACGCATGCATTGCAGCCGCTCCTGCGGTTGCGGCCGTGGGCGCACAGGCGTTCCTTGTACGCGAAGTATTTCGGCTTCTCGAATTCGCCCACCATGCCGACGAGCGCATCGACGGCGGCCGCCCGCGCCGCCTCGTCCGGCCCCGGCGCGTAATAGCCGTGCGGAGGCTGGTGCGTGGCGATCTGCGGGCTCGCGCCCAGGTCGAGCACCAGGTCGAAGCGCGCATGTTCCGGCGCGCTGCCGGGTGCCTGCCACGTGGCGTCGAAGGCGCCGAGCCAGCCCGTCAGGACGATGGCGCGGGCCGCGAACACGGGGTACAACCGCACTGCCCGGTCCTCCTCCCCGTCCAGCAGCAGGACGGTCACGGGAAGCGCCGCCGCCAGCCGTTCGGCCCATGGCAGCGCGTCCGCGCGGGTGCCGATGATGAGCGTGGCGCCGGCCGAGCGATAGCCCACCGTGTCCAGCGGTTCGGGCGCCGGCAGCTCGGCCAGTACCGCGAGCGCAGCGCGGCGGGCGGTGCGGTCGCGTTCGTCCTGGATGGGGTCGAGGGCCACGCCCTGCCCTTCGATCAAGCGGATATTCATCTGTCTCGGTTCAGGTGGTTGTCATGGGTTCGGTTCATCCGGCGGAGCCGCGTCCTGCCCGTCGTCGACGGCATCGAGGGCATCGACGGCGCGACTGAATGCCTGTTTCGCATGCTGCAGCGAAGCCAGCATCGCTTCCGTCATGGGGCTCGGCTTCGTGTAGTCGTCGACATAGACGTCCAGCCCGTCCATCGCACTGAAATGCGGGTCGGCGAACAGTTTTTTCAGCGCGGTCCTGCGCACGGCCGCGTCGACGCCGCGTGCCACGAAGGCGGAGAAGTCGGAATCGCTGGTCAGCCGGGCGACGTCGTCCATCGTCGGCAGGCGCTCGGGTTCAGGCGCCGTGACGGGCACCGGCACGATGGGCGACGGTTCGGCGGCGGCCGGCGCGACCGGCGCCGGCGCGGGCGCAACGGCCGTCCTGCTTTCCGTCTTGCGACGCGCCCAGCGGCGCAGGAATCCTTCGTCCGTCACGGTGCGCTCCGTCATCCGTGCTGGCGGCCGCGGCGCGGCTTCGGCTGGTAGTGCTCGCGCAGATAGCCGGCGAGCCATGCATAGATCTCGGCCGGCATCGTCACGCCGTCGGCGTTTTCGCCCGAGTCGAACATGCGCGTGCCCTCGACATAGCTGACCGACGCCCGCACCGGCATCGCGCGGCCGTTCTCCATACGCCACAGGACGAAGACCTTCGACTCCGGCGCCACGCAGTTCTCGTAATAGCCTTCGTTCTCGTCCGGATACAGTTCCAGCTCCAGCCCGGAGACCAGGTAGTAGTCGCGCTCGGGCGTCTCGCTCAACACCCGCAGCGGCGGCAGGTCGCCGCGGTCGGGCACGACGCCGACGGCTTCCCAGGCCTCGTCGGCCCAGCGGTGCTGGAGTGTGCGCCGCTGCATCAGCACGGCGATTGGCATGCTGCCCATCTTCATTTGTTGTTCACCTTCGGCGTGCCTTTCTGGACGGTCGGCGGCGTGCCGCGCGGTTCGGCCTTCGTCGGAGCGGCCTTCACGTCCGCGCTCGGGGGCGCCGTACCCAGTTTCTCGCTCCTGATCGGTGCCGCGGCGCCGGCCGGGGTCGGCATGCCCGCCGGCTGGCCGGCCGGGGCGG
>NZ_JBFUDR010000110.1:0-18628 GCF_056404615.1 Massilia sp. P2_C2
GCACTGTCCGCAATCGAGACAGCGATCGTCGCCTTATGGACATCCAGGCCTACATATTTGCTAAACTCGTTCATGACCTACCTCCTCAATTGCGGCTCTGCGCCGAAAGGTTCACCAACCCTCAGCGTAACCCGCGTCCGTTGAGGTTGGTAGGTCAATACATTCTGTCTACTTTGCCCAATAATCCAGCACCAGCGATTTGGCGAGGCAGGGTTTCAGCGCCGCGACGAAGCGCCGGTGCGCGGGATGCACGAGGTAGGCGTCGCGGTCTTCGGCTTGCGCGAACGTCAGCGTGAAGCAGTGCGTGAAGCCGTCGTTCAGGCCTTCCGGGCTCACGTTCGTACCCCATTCGTAGGACGCGATGCCGGGGATGGCGGCGGGGAGGGCGGCGAAGCCGGTGACGACGGCGTCGACGTCCTCGAACGAGGCGTCATCGTTGAACGCGAAGAGGACGACGTGGCGGAGCAGTTGTGCGGGCATGGTGGTCGCTGTAAGTTGACGAAGCGTCATCTTACACGGCCGTCGGCATCAGGGCGCGAGCGCGATCACGTCGTCGCCCGGCAGCGGCTCGCAGCCGGCGCCGAGCGGTTCCCAGCCGCGGTGCACGACGATGTGGCGTTCGTCGTGGCACAGTTCGACGCGGCGCGTCTGCGGTGCCGTGCGATGCACGAACGCCTCGATCGCCGTCGGCACGCTGATGTGCAGCGCGAGCGCGTGGATGTCGTCGAGCGGATGGTCGCCGACGTGCACGAGGGGCACGAATTGTCCGGCGAACATCAGCCAGTGCGACGGGATCTTCACGGGCGTGGCCGCATAGCCTTGCGCGCGCAGCCAATCCTGCGCCTGGACGCGCGGCGCATCCGATGGGGGCAGGTGGCCCCACGCGAACGCCATCAGCTCCGCCACCCACTGGTTGCAATTCTGGTAGCGCGTGCCGAAGGCATACGCATTCGCGCTGTACTCGCCGCCCAGCAGGGCGAGGGCCAGGCGGTTGTCGAGCGCGGCGTGTTCCAGCTGCGCGCTTTCCTCGGTAGGCGGGAACAGCAGGGCGACGTGGCCATGCGTCGGCGCGTCGGCGCCGAGCACGAAGCCGGACATGCCCTGGTCGAACAGGCGCGGGCGCGATTCGTCGCAGGCGTAGTACAGCTGGCGCACGGCCCACGTGCCGCCGGGATTGTCCTTCAGCGCGATGCCGGCGTGCGAATACCGCAGGCCGAAGCGGCTCAGGTCCAGGCCCGCGCGCGCCACGAGGGCGAGGCTGCTGCCGGAACGCGCCAGCTCGTCCTTGACGACGGCGGCGAAGCGTAGCACGCGGTCCTGGTCCGCGGCCGTGACCTTGTCGGCCCGGTCGCAGAACGTCGGGATGCCGGCCCATGCGGTCGCGCTCGCGAACAACATGAGCGCGGCCGCGATGAGCCGCTGGAACATCATCAGATGGTGACCTTGCGCGACGACAGCTCGCGGTACCACTCGTCCTGCAGCGCGAGGAAGAACGGCTTGTTGGTATCGCCRTACGCGAATTCGTAGCCGTACACGCGCTCGTTCACCTGCACGACCGCACCCTTGTCGACGCGGCGCTCGGCCAGCGCGCGGTCGGGCACGTCGACCCAGAATTCCGTCGCGGGGCCGCCGGCGACGGCGCGCAGGGTGACGCGGGTCGTGCCCGCCCTGGCCGGCGCCTGGGCGACGTCGATCACGCGGTACTGGCCGGCCGCCACGCGGCGGTCGCCCTTCGAGCTGTTGCTGGAACCGCCGATCGAATCGGAAATGCTGCCCGACGAGGCCGAGCCGGCGCTCGAGGCCGACGAGGCGACGCTGTCGGCATGGGCGGGCAGGGTGCAGGCAGCGGCGGCCAGCGCCAGGGCGAGCGCGCGGGTGAAGGTGGTGAGGGTCATTGTGAAATCTTTCTTAAGCGTATCGGATAACGGCTATGGTACAAGCGTGTCGTAATGCTGGGAAGGCGGCCGTGGTTTTGCCGCACATGGTAGGGTGGACGGCTCTGCCGTCCACGCGTTCAATGTGCGCCGGCACGGACGCAGCATATCCAAAGCCGCGTATCACTGGGAAGGCGACGGTGGTTTTGCCGCACACGGTAGCATATGGGTAGGGTGGGCACCCCGTGCCCACGCGAACGTCAACATGACGCGAATGTCATGCGTGGGCACAGGGGTGCCCACCCTACGGCCGGACTTAGGCGGGGTACAGCGCCCCGAGAATGCGCGGCCCCGCCGCCCCCGTCACCGCCGGCAGGTTGCCCGGCTGGCGCCGCAGGAAGCGGTAGCCCAGCCAGGCGAAGGCGAGGGCTTCCACGCGGTTCGGTGCCACGCCCAGCGTGTCCGTCGACGCGACGGGGACCCGGCCGCCCAGCGCTGCTGCGATCTCGCGCAATAGCACGCCGTTGTACGCGCCGCCGCCGCAGACGTAGACCGCCTGGGCCGGCTGCGCGGCCGTCTCCGCGGCGATGGCGCGCGCGATCGAGACCGCGGTCAGGCGTGTCAGCGTCGCCTGCACGTCGGCCRGCGCCAGGCCGGGCCGCCGGGCCAGCTTCGCATCGAGCCACGCGGCGTGGAACAGGTCGCGGCCCGTGCTCTTGGGCGGCGGCAGGCGGAAATACGGTTCGTCCAGCAGCAGGCCCAGCAGGTCATCGTCGACCCGGCCGGCGGCGGCCCAGGCGCCGTCCTTGTCATAGGCCTCGTTGCGGTGGCGCCCAATCCACAAGTCCATCAGGACGTTGCCGGGCCCGGTGTCGTAGCCGCTCACGCGGCCGTCGCCGTGCAGCACGCTGATGTTGCCGATGCCGCCGATGTTGAGGACGACGCGCACCTGGCCGCGCTTGCCGAAGCGGGCTTCGTGGAAGGCGGGCACGAGCGGCGCGCCCTGGCCGCCGGCGGCGACGTCGCGGCTGCGGAAGTCGGCGATGACGTCGATGCCGCACAACTCGGCCAGCAGCGCCGGATTATTGGTCTGGCGCGTAAAACCCAGCTCCGGGCGGTGGCGGATCGTCTGGCCGTGCACGGCGACGGCGCGGATGGGGCCCGGTGCCGCGGCGGCCAGCGCCTGCACGCACTCCGCATAGCAGTGCGCCAGCGCGTTGGCGGCGAGCGCTTCCCGTTCCAGTTCGTTGGCGCTGGCGGCCTGCAAGGCCATCAGTTCGGCGCGCAGGCCGGCCGGGAACGGCGTGAAGGCAGCGTCCAGCGTGCGGATGCCGCGGCCGGAGAAATCGGCCAGCACGCCGTCGACGCCGTCCAGGCTCGTGCCGGACATCAGGCCGATGTAGAGGTTGGAAGCCATCGCGACTCCTGAACTTAAATGCAAAACGCCTTGCACGGCATGTCGACCATGCGTGCAAGGCGTTCATGGAACGAACTGATCGATCAGCGAGCGGCCATCGCGTTGCCGGCCGGGGACAGCAGCGAGAAGCGGTGCGACATTTCGGCGGCAGCCATCTTGAAGCGGTTCATCTCGCCCGGCGACAGCGGCTGCTGCTGCAGGTCCTTCAGCGCCATCGGGTCCGTGGCGTGGCCGCCGATGCGGAATTCATAGTGCAGGTGCGGGCCCGTCGCCCAGCCCGTCGTACCGACGTAGCCGATCACGTCGCCCTGCGCCACTTTCTGGCCGCGGCGCAGGCCACTGGCGAAGCGGCTCATGTGGCCGTACGCGGTGCTGTAGTTGGACCAGTGTTTGAGCACGACAAAGTTGCCGTAGCCGTTCTGCGTGCCGACGAAGTCGACGACGCCGTCGCCCGATGCCTTGATCGGGGTGCCCACCGGTGCGGCCATGTCGACGCCTTCGTGCTTCTTCCAGGTGCCGAACACCGGATGCACGCGCATCGAGAAGCCCGACGAGATGCGGTTGAACGCGACCGGCGACTTCAGGAATGCTTTCTTCAGCGCCTTGCCGTCCAGGCTGTAGTAGCCGCCCTGGTGGCTGACGGGGTCTTCGTACCAGACGGACTGGTAGGCGACGCCGCGGTTGACGAATTCGCCGGCCAGGATGCGGCCCGTGCGCACCATCTCGCCATCCAGCCAGAACGTTTCGTAGACGACGTTGAAACGGTCGCCGTGCTTCAGGTCCGAGCGGAAGTCGATGTTCGTCGAGAACATCTCGATGATCTGGTTGACGACGGAATCGGGAATCTGGCTGCCGTCGCTGGCGTCGTCGGTGGCGGCGTACAGCGAGCTGTTGATGTTGCGCGAACGCATTTCGACACGGCGCTCGAGCTGGGCCGGGGCCGTGCTGGCGACGAACTTGTCGCCCTTGCGCGCGACGGTGACCGTCTTGAACTCATCCTTGTCGACGATGGTCGCGTGCAGGCTCAGCAGCAGACCGTTCTCGTCGGTCTCGGCCTGGATGCGCTTGCCGGTCTTGAGGCTCAGGATCGAGCGGGCGACCTTGTCGGAACGGACGAACGACTGCGCCTGCTGGTCTTCGATGCCAAGACGCGTGAACACGGCGCCCAGCGAGTCGCCAGGGCGGATGCGTTCTTCGTGGATGAATTGCTGCTGGTCCTGCTGGAGAGCGGCGATCTGGTCTGCCAGGTTCGGCAGTTGCAGGTCTTGTGCGACCGATTTGACCGGGATGTCGGCGGCATCCGGAGCGATCGGGGCGACGGCGGTGGCGCCAAAGGCACACAATGYCAGGCCTGCTGCGCCCCCGGCGATGATGCGCGTTTTGCGGCTCGTTTCAGCCAGACCAAACCAGCGCTTGCCGGCGATTTTCTGTATTGGGTTCATGCAATCAGTTAAAATTTACCGCTTGAACAGCCCAAGACCACGCGATTTTATTGGTGTTTTTATTTCTTGTTGTCGTTGAAGCTTTGCATGCGGCAAGATTGATGGGATCGCGCATTATATCAAAATACTGGCTCTTACAACCGTTTTAGCCCTTTTCCTACAAGATTTTTATGACTTCTCCAGAATTTTCTGGTAATGCAAAAAACGCAACTCCAGTCGCTCAGCCCCTGAGCGATGCCGTCCAGGAAGCGCTCGCCATTACCAGGCGCGGCGTGGACGAGCTGCTGATCGAGAGCGAATTTGCCCAGAAACTGGCCCGTTCCGAACAGAGCGGCACGCCGCTRCGCATCAAGCTGGGCCTGGACCCGACGGCGCCCGACCTGCACCTCGGCCACACCGTCGTGCTGAACAAGCTGCGCCAGCTGCAAGACCTGGGCCACCAGGTGATCTTCCTGATCGGCGACTTCACGTCGATGATCGGCGACCCGTCCGGCCGCAACGCCACCCGTCCGCCGCTGACCCGCGAACAGGTCGAGGAAAACGCGACGACTTACTTCAAGCAGGCGTCGCTCGTGCTCGACCCGGAGCGCACGGAAATCCGCTACAACTCCGAATGGTGCGACGCTTTGGGCGCGCGCGGCATGATCCAGCTCGCTTCCCGCTACACCGTGGCCCGCATGATGGAGCGCGACGACTTTACCAAGCGCTACAAGAGTGGGACTCCCATCTCCGTGCATGAGTTCCTCTATCCGTTGATGCAGGGCTACGATTCCGTGGCTTTGAAGGCGGATCTTGAGCTGGGTGGAACGGACCAGAAATTCAATCTGCTGGTCGGCCGTGAACTGCAGAAAGATTACGGCCAGGAACCGCAGTGCATCCTGACCATGCCTCTGCTGGAAGGCCTGGACGGCGTCGAGAAGATGTCCAAGTCCAAGAACAACTACATCGGCATCACGGAACCGGCCAACACGATGTTCGGCAAGCTGATGAGCATCTCGGACGTCATGATGTGGAAGTACTACGAGCTGCTGTCGTTCCGCTCGCTGCAAGACTTGTCCGCCCTGAAGGCAGAGGTCGAAGGCGGCCGCAATCCGCGCGACGCGAAGGTTGCGCTGGCCCAGGAAATCGTCGCCCGCTTCCACTCGCAGCAGGCGGCCGAGGATGCGCTGGCCGATTTCGTCAACCGCTCGAAAGGCGGCATCCCGGACGACGTGCCGGAAGTGGCCGTCAGCGGCGCGCCGCTGGGCCTGCCGCAACTGCTGCGCCAGTCCGGCCTGTGCGCGTCCAGCTCGGAAGCTATGCGCATGATCGACCAGGGCGGCGTGCGCATCGACGGCGCCGTCGTGTCCGACAAGGCGTTGCAGGTCCAGCCGGGCACGTTCGTGCTGCAGGTCGGCAAGCGCAAGTTCGCCCGCGTGACCCTGTCCGCATGATCGGCCTGCTGCAACGGGTCAGTCAGGCCAGCGTGGCGGTCGACGGCGACGTCGTCGGCCGCATCGGCCGCGGGCTGATGGTGCTCGTGTGTGCGGAAAAGGGCGACACGGAACGCCAGGCCGACGCGCTGCTCGCGAAGCTGCTCGGTTACCGGGTGTTTTCGGATGACGCCGGCAAGATGAACCGCAGCGTGACGGACGTGGAGGGCGGCCTGCTGCTCGTGCCGCAGTTCACGCTGGCAGCCGACACCCGGTCCGGCACGCGCCCGTCGTTCTCGCCGGCCGCGCCGCCCGCCGACGGGCGCCGGCTGTTCGATCATGTCGTGCGCCAGGCGCGCGAGCGTCACGGTATCGTCGAAACCGGCCGGTTCGGCGCGGACATGCAGGTCGCGCTGACCAACGATGGCCCCGTGACGTTCTGGCTGCGTATTGATCCACCCACGGTCGTGGCCTAGAAATGGCAACTGCGTAGAAACCGCGCGCGCGGGCCGTAGTCTTACGATGCGTGGATGGCAGGGAGACAAACGATGAAAATCTGGAGCGATTCCTTTACCGAGGGCGACATGATCCCGCCCCGATGCGCGTTCGCCGAGACGGATCCCGGCACTCACATCAGGCTGTCGACCAACCGCAGCCCGCACATCGCCTGGGACGAGGTGCCGGCCGGCACGCAGTCGCTCGTCCTGCTCATGCACGACATCGACGTGCCGACGGACGGCAGCGACGTCAACCAGGAAGGCCATACCGTGTCCGATGCGCTGCCGCGCACGGATTTCTATCACTGGTCGCTGGTCGACATCCCCGTCTGCCTGAAGTCCTTCCCCGAGGGAAAGTTCTCGGACATGGTCACGCCGGGCGGCAAGAAAGGGCCGCTGGTGCCGTTTACGATCAAGAACGGCACCGAGCACCAGCTGCGCCACGGCGTCAACGATTACACGGGCTGGTTCGCGAACGAYCCCGACATGGCCGGCGAATATTATGGCTACGACGGCCCGTGCCCGCCGTGGAACGACGAACGCGTGCATACTTATGTGTTGACCCTGTACGCGCTCGACATTCCGCGCCTGCCGCTGGTCKGGCGTTTCACCTGCAAGGAAGTGAGCCTGGCGATCAACGGGCACATCCTGGACGAGGCGAAGATCTTCGGCGTGTACTCGCTGAATCCGGCCGTGACGGGCAACCTGATCGGTCAGCCTTCCTGACCGGTTTATTGAACACGGGACCGCCGAGGTCCCTTTACGATCGCTCCGCAGTCCGGGGCGACGCCTCCGCATGACAACAACAAACAACATCGCAGCACCCACCGACATCCTCCTGATCCGCCACGGCGAAACGGCCTGGAACGCCGAACGCCGCCTGCAGGGCCACCTCGATATTCCACTGAACGGCGAAGGCGAGCGCCAGGCCGCGCTGCTGGCGGACGCGCTTGCGCACGAACCCATCGATATGCTCGTCGCCAGCGACCTGCAGCGGGCGCGCCAGACGGCCCAGGCCGTGGCCGACCGCCATGGCCTGGCGCTGCACGTCGACCCGGCGCTGCGCGAGCGCGGCTATGGCGGTTTCGAGGGCTTGCTGTACAGCGAGATCGAGCAGCGTTTCCCGCATGAATTCGCCGCCTGGCAGGCGCGCGACATCGATGCCGTCCTGCCGCCGGGCCGCAACGTGGGCGAGAGTTTCCGCGCCTTCTTCGACCGGGCGACCGGCGCCATCCTGGCCCTGGCCGCTGCGCACCCCGGCCGGACGCTGGCACTCGTCGCGCATGGCGGCGTACTCGAATGCGCCTACCGGCTGGCGCTCGKCCTGCCCCTGGAGACGCCGCGCGACTTCAAGGTCTATAACGCCAGCATCAACCGCTTCCGCTACGACCCGGCCACGCAGACCCTCGAACTGCGCAGCTGGGGCGAGGTCGAACATCTGCGTCCGGCCGTGCTGGACGAACTGCCCTGATCGCCAGCCTATGTGGGCCGGATTGCAAGCGCTTTCTGGCGCGTGCGCAACAATTCATTAGAAAAATCTGCTGATAAATTGAGCAGTGTATCGGGTAAAATAGCGAGTTCCCGTTGCTTCCCGTGATCGCCTGCCGTGCAAATTGGTCCATATACACTGCGCAATAATGTCTTCGTCGCCCCGATGGCCGGGGTGACGGACCGTCCTTTCCGCCAGCTGTGCAAGAAGCTGGGCGCGGGATATGCGGTGTCCGAGATGGCGGCGTCGAATCCGCGCCTGTGGGCCAGCGAAAAATCGTCGCGGCGCACGGACCACGCAGGGGAGATGGAGCCGAAGGCCGTGCAGATCGCCGGCGCCGACCCGCACGACCTGGCCGAGTGCGCGAAGTTCAACGTCGAGCGCGGTGCCCAGATCATCGACATCAACATGGGGTGCCCCGTAAAAAAGGTGTGCAACAACTGGTGCGGCTCGGCGCTGCTGCAGCACGAAGACCTCGTGCAACGCATCCTGGACACCGTCGTGAATGCCGTCGACGTGCCCGTCACCCTGAAATTCCGCACTGGCTGGGATCGCCAAAACAAGAACGCGCTGACCGTCGCCCGGATGGCGGAGCAGGCCGGCATCGCCATGCTGACCCTGCACGGCCGCACCCGCGCGGACGGCTACAAGGGCGAGGCCGAGTACGACACCATCGCGGCCGTCAAGGCGGCCGTCAATATCCCCGTCGTGGCCAATGGCGACATCACGACGCCGGACAAGGCGAAGTTCGTGCTCGAGACCACCGGCGCCGATGCGGTGATGATCGGCCGCGCCGCCCAGGGCCGTCCCTGGATCTGTCGCGAAATCGATTACTTCCTGCGCACGGGCGAATATCTGCCGCCGCCGCTGGTGGAAGAGGTGCGCGCGCTGATGAATGAACACCTGCCGGCCCACTACGCTTTTTATGGCGAATACCTGGGCGTGCGCACGGCGCGCAAGCACATCGGCTGGTATGTCGAAGACCTGCCCGGCGGTGAAGAATTCCGCCAGCGCATGAACCGTTTGGAATCGACAGCGGAGCAATTGGCGGCCGTCGATGAATTTTTTAAATCTCAACACCGGTATGGCGAGCGGTTACAATACCGGCCCGCGTGTGCTGCCGATGACGCGATTGCCGCCTAAAAGTAGTCAAAATAATAAGAACGTCGGAGACAAACGCTGCCACAAGCAGCATTCAACCAGGATGAAGCTGTAAACCATGAGCAAAGAAAGTATCCAGGAAGTCGTTCAGAAAAGCCTCGAAGACTATTTCAACGACCTGGGCGAGCAAAAACCGACGAATATCTACGACATGATGCTCCTGACCGTGGAAAAACCGATCCTGCAAGTGGTGATGACGCGGGCCGAGGGCAACCAGTCGCATGCGGCCCAGATGCTGGGCATTAACCGTAATACCTTGCGCAAGAAATTGCAGGAGCACGGGCTGCTGTAAGCCGCCGGCGGAGGGCCGGGGCGTGCAGGCGTGCGTTCGGCCCATCGTCCGGCGACCGCGAGCCCGCTCAGATTTTTTTTCAACAGGCCACTTCCATGATCAAACAAGCACTCATCTCCGTTTCCGACAAGACCGGCGTCCTCGACTTCGCGCGTGCGCTGTCCGCCCTCGGCGTCAACATCCTGTCCACCGGCGGCACCGCCAAACTGCTGCAGGACAATGGCGTACCGGTGACCGAAGTTGCCGATTACACGGGCTTCCCGGAAATGCTCGATGGCCGCGTCAAGACGCTGCATCCGAAGGTCCACGGCGGTATCCTGGCCCGCCGCGACTTCCCGGAACACGTTGCCAAGCTGGAAGAGCACGGCATCCCGCAGATCGACATGGTGGTGGTCAACCTGTATCCGTTCCAGGCAACCGTGGCCAAGGAACAATGCTCGCTGGAAGATGCGATCGAGAACATCGACATCGGCGGACCGACCATGCTGCGCTCGGCGGCCAAGAACCACCGCGACGTCGTCGTCATCGTCGACCCGGCCGACTACGGCCCGGTGCTGGCCGAGATGAAAGGCACCGGTGAGGCTGCCGGCAGCGTGGGCTATGAAACGAAATTCCGCCTGGCCAAGAAAGTCTTCGCGCACACGGCGCAATACGACGCCGCCATCACGAACTACCTGACGAGCCTCGGCCCGGACAAGGACCACGCGAACCGCGCCGCCTACCCGCAGACGCTGAACCTGCACTTCGAGAAAGTCCAGGACATGCGCTACGGCGAAAATCCGCACCAGACGGCCGCGTTCTACCGCGACCTCGTGCCGGCCGCCGGCAGCCTGGCCAACTATCGCCAGCTGCAGGGCAAGGAATTGTCGTACAACAATATCGCCGACGCGGACGCGGCCTGGGAATGCGTCAAGTCGCTGGGCGGTTTCAACACGCCGGCCGGCTGCGTGATCATCAAGCACGCCAATCCGTGCGGCGTGGCGATCGGTGCGGACGCGCTGGACGCCTACCAGCGCGCCCTGAAGACCGACCCGACGTCGGCCTTCGGCGGCATCATCGCCTTCAACGTGCCGGTCGACGGCCCGGCGGCGGAAGCGATCGCCAAGCTGTTCGTGGAAGTCCTGATCGCCCCGGCGTTCACCGCGGAAGCCCTGCAGATCATGTCCGCGAAGCAGAACGTGCGCCTGCTGGAAATCGCCCTGGGTGACGGCCAGAACGTGTATGACGTCAAGCGCGTGGGCGGCGGCCTGCTGGTGCAATCGCCGGACGCGAAGAACGTCGGCATTGGCGACCTGCGCGTCGTGACGAAGAAGCAGCCGACCCCGCAGCAACTGCAGGACCTGATGTTCGCGTGGCGCGTGGCCAAGTACGTGAAATCGAACGCGATCGTGTTCTGCGCCGGCGGCATGACCCTCGGCGTGGGCGCAGGCCAGATGAGCCGCATCGACTCCGCGCGCATCGCCTCGATCAAGGCGCAAAATGCCGGCCTGTCGCTGGTGGGCTCGGCCGTGGCGTCGGATGCGTTCTTCCCGTTCCGTGATGGCCTGGACGTCGTCGTCGATGCGGGCGCGACCTGCGTCATCCACCCGGGCGGCTCGATGCGCGACCAGGAAGTGATCGATGCGGCGGATGAACGTGGTGTGGTCATGCTGTACACTGGTACGCGTCACTTCCGTCATTAATCCGCTGGCGTTACGGGTAGCGGTAGGGTGGGCTGGCTCCCCGAGCCCACGCGGAAGTCGACGAAACGCAGACGTGCGCGTGGGCACGGGGTGCCCACCCTACGATGGTGGTGACAAAGTTGCATTAACCTGTGTTTTTGCACAGTATTTTCCCCACGAAACACCCTCGCCGGTATAACATTCGATAATGATTATTCTCGGCATCGACCCGGGCCTGCGTACGACAGGGTTCGGCGTCATTGAAAAGCAAGGCAACCGGCTGCGCTACATCGCGTCCGGCACCATCAAGACGGGCACCGAAGGCGCGCTGCCGCCGCGGCTGAAAGTCATCCTGGCGGGCGTGAGCGAAATCATCGCCACCTACCAGCCGGCCTGTGCGGCCATCGAAAAAGTCTTCGTCAACGTCAATCCGCAGTCGACCCTGCTGCTCGGCCAGGCGCGCGGCGCCGCGATCACGGCACTCGTCGGTGCCGACCTCGACGTGGCGGAATATACGCCCACGCAAGTGAAACAGGCTGTCGTCGGCACGGGCAAGGCCGTCAAGGCGCAGGTGCAGGAGATGGTCGCGCGCCTGCTCAAGCTGCCGGGCCTGCCGGGCTCGGACGCGGCCGATGCACTCGGCATTGCCATCTGCCATGCCAACAGCCAGGATGCGCTGGCATTGATGGGCGCGCTCGCGCCGGCCAATCCGAAAAAGCCGACGCTGCACATGAAGCGCGGCCGCCTCGTCTAATTATTGAAAGGTCACCATGATCGGTCGTCTCTCCGGAGTCCTGCTGGAAAAGAACCCGCCGCAAGTGCTCGTCGATTGCCAGGGTGTCGGCTATGAAGTCGACGTGCCGATGAGCACGTTCTACAACCTGCCGCACACGGGCGAGCGCGTCACGCTGTTCACGCACTACGTCGTGCGCGAGGATGCGCACCTGCTGTTCGGCTTCGGGTCGTCGAACGAACGCGCCGTGTTCCGCCAGCTGATCAAGATCACCGGCGTCGGCGCGCGCACGGCACTGTCCATCCTGTCCGGCATGACCGTGAACGACCTCGCCCAGGCCGTAACCCTGCAGGAAGCGGGGCGCCTGATCAAGGTGCCGGGCATCGGCAAGAAGACGGCCGAGCGCCTGCTGCTGGAACTGAAGGGCAAGCTGGGCGCCGACATCGGCGTCGTGGCCGGCACGCCGCACGACGCCGCGCAGGCAGACGTGCTCAATGCGCTGCTGGCTTTGGGGTATTCTGACAAGGAAGCCCTTATCGCGATCAAGAACATGCCGGCCGGGACCAGTGTGTCCGACGGCATCAAGCTGGCGTTGAAGGCGCTCTCCAAAGCGTAATTTGGTAGGGCGGACGTTCATTTGAGCTGCCACGGTACATTCAAAGCCGGTTGAACGCGTGGACGGCGGCAACGTCGCCGAATATTCACGTAGCAGAGTGTAGCCGTCCACCCTACGTAACCCCGGCACGTTTAAGATAATGTAATGAGCATCCAGACCGACAATTTCACCGAGCAGCGCATCATCGACGCCGCCCCGGCCTCGCCGAACGAAGAGGCGATCGAGCGCGCGTTGCGTCCCAAGCATCTGGACGAATACGTCGGCCAGGAAAAGATCCGCGACCAGCTCGAGATCTTCATCCACGCGGCCCGCAAGCGCCGCGAGGCGCTCGACCACACGCTGCTGTTCGGGCCGCCGGGCCTCGGCAAGACGACGCTCGCGCACATCATCGCGCGCGAGATGGGCGTGAACCTGCGCCAGACGTCCGGCCCCGTGCTGGAGCGCCCCGGCGACCTGGCCGCGCTGCTGACGAACCTGGAAGCGAACGACGTCCTGTTCATCGACGAGATCCACCGCCTGTCTCCGGTGGTCGAGGAGATCCTGTACCCGGCGCTGGAGGATTACCAGATCGACATCATGATCGGCGAGGGCCCGGCCGCGCGTTCCGTGAAGCTCGACCTGCAGCCGTTCACGCTCGTCGGCGCCACCACGCGCGCGGGCATGCTGACGAATCCGCTGCGCGACCGCTTCGGCATCGTCGCGCGGCTGGAGTTCTACAACGTCGACGAATTGACCAAGATCGTCGCCCGCAGCGCCGCGCTGCTGGAAGCGCCGATCGATGAGGAAGGCGCGCGCGAAGTCGCCAAGCGCGCGCGCGGCACGCCGCGCATCGCCAACCGCCTGCTGCGCCGCGTGCGCGATTACGCGGAGGTGAAGGGCAACGGCGACATCACGAAGGAGATGGCCGACCGCGCGCTGCGCATGCTGGACGTCGACACGGTCGGCTTCGACGTGATGGACAGGAAGTTATTGGAAGCGGTGTTGTTCAAGTTTGCCGGCGGGCCGGTGGGCATCGGCAACCTGGCCGCAGCCATCGGCGAAGCGGCCGACACCATCGAGGATGTGCTGGAACCGTACCTCATCCAGCAGGGCTATCTGCAGCGCACGCCGCGCGGGCGCATTGCCACGCCGCTGGCCTACAAGCATTTTGGCATCGCAGCGCCGCGCATCAGCCCGACCGGCGACCTGTGGGACAACCTGCCTCCGGTGTGATCAGGACAGTACCGGTTCCTGGCGGTCGCGCTTGCGCATGGGGCGCTGGCGGCGGTCGGCGGCGGCGGGGAAGATGAAGCTGATGAACATCAGGATGGTGGTGACGAGCAGCGCGCCGCCGGCCAACAGCATTGCCACCTCGTTGCGAGTCCACAGCATGGCGAGGCCGACTGCCGCTGGGACCATCAGCAGCAGGCCGCCCAGGATGCGCAGCGCGATGGAGCGGCGCATGCGCGATGCCAGCAGGGCAATGTAGAGGAAGCTTCCCGAGATCAGGCACATGCCGAACAACCCGCCCAGCACGGGCCAGCCGGGCATGCCGCGGATGCTGGCGTCGGCCAGTACGAGCGGTGGGACCATCGGGATGGTAATGGCGATCAGGAACGAGAGCAGCCGCAGGAAAATCATGTGAATCTCCCCATGCGGCGCGAATTGAAAAATCGATAAAGCATGCGGCGCCATGTGTGGTGAATAAACCAGAATGGCGAGATTAGCATATCGCCCTATGGCAGGGCATGCATGAGTCGCAAAATTGTAATTACAATTTATTAATTTTTGTGTGCGATTCAATCCAGGCGCAGCCAGACCTGCGAGCGCCCGAACATCGGCACGCCGACATATCCCCGCACTTCCAGCTTCTTGCCGCCTTCGTGCACGCTCAGCTTGCTCTTGTAGACCTTGCCGTTCTTCGGGTCGAGGATCTCGCCGCCGCTGTACTCGTCGCCATGCCTGCGCAGGCCCGAGAGGATCGTCATGCCGACGATCGGCTGGTCCTTGCGCGCGTCTTTGCACTGCGAGCATTTCGGGTTCTGCTCTTCTTCCGGCGAGCGGAACAGCTTTTCGATCTTGCCCTGCAGCTCACCCTGGTTGTCGGTGATGCGGATCAGGGAGGTCGGCTTGCCGGAAGCGTCGTCGATGGTCTTCCACAGCCCGACCGGCGAGGCATCCTGGGCCCAGGCGAGCGGGGCGGCGAGAAGGGCGGCGAAAGTCGCGAGGGCAGCGGCTTGGAACAGTGGGCGCATCATGTCTCCTTTGAATTATGGTGGGCGGGCTTTGTCAGTGTAGCAAAATGCACGATCGTTCGGTAAACCAGGATGGGGGCCGGAATCGCGAGTTCATACGAATGGATCAATACGCAGGTCCGGCTCGTTCCTACACTGGCTGCATGGGTGGCCGTCGTCCGCCGCCAATCAATCAGGGGATGCCATGATCACGACACCATCGCGCTGGATGAAACGCTGCCTCGTCGCCGCCTGCTGCGCCTGCGGCATGGCCAACGCTTCGGCCGAGATTGTGACGCTGACGTTCGACCACACCGCGGACCTGGACCTCTATCCGCAGTCGTACACGGAATCGGGCTTCATCATCACTTCGCTCTATGACAATGGCTCGCATCTGCACCCCGGTGACGGGTCGCTGTGGCTGCATAGCCGCGAAGGCTCGTCTCCGTACCAGATCCGTCGGGTGGACGGCGRCAGCTTCGATGTCGTCGGCTTCGATTATTCGGGTGGTGATTCCGTTTTCGTCAGCGACACCGGTGCCAGCTTCACCATCCTGGGCGACCAGCCGCTTGCCACGTTCGCCATGTCGCCAGCGTTCCGGCACGTCAGCTATATCGACTGGTACATGAATAATCCGGGTGACCTGAGCACGCCGGATCCACAGTGGGGCGAGATCGACAACATCGTCATGAACGTGTCGCCGGTACCGGAGCCGGGGCAGGTGGCGATTTTTGGTGTCGGCCTGGCGGGATTGCTTCTCCGTGCGCGCCGCACACGTCGGTGGTAAACACGCACTTCGTCACGATTAAAAAAAACGCGCCGGCATGACCCGGCGCGTTTTTCAGTATGCGGCGTGAAGAATCATGCCGGCGGCAGCTTGGCGAACTGCTCGTTCAGCTWGACCAGGGTAGCGCTGAAGTTTTCCAGGCGCTCGCGTTCCTGCGCGACGACGGCTGCCGGTGCGCGGGCGACGAAGCTTTCGCTGGACAGCTTGCCATTGGCCTTGGCGATCTCGCCTTCGATGCGCGCGATCTCCTTTTTCAGGCGCTCGCGCTCGGCGGCGACGTCGATCTCGACCTTCAGCATCAGCTTGGTCGTGCCGACGATGGCGACGGCAGCCGGCGAATCCGGCAGCGCGTCGACGATCTGCACTTCCGACAGCTTGCCCAGCAGCGCGACGTAGGGCGCGAAGCTCTGCGCGGCGCTACGGTCGGCGTCGCTCGCCGGCTCGACGATCAGCGGCACGCGCACGGACGGCGACAGCTTCATTTCGCCGCGCAGGTTGCGGGTGGCGTCGGTGACCCTCTTGAACTGCTCCATCCAGGCCTCTGCTTCCGCGTCGATCAGCGACTCGTCGGCGACCGGGTACGGTTGCAGCATGATCGTGTCGCCGGCGCCTTCGCTCGTTTTTCCGGCGAGCGGCGCGACGGCCTGCCACAGTGCCTCGGTGACGAACGGGATGATCGGATGCGCGAGGCGCAGCACGACTTCCAGCACGCGCAGCAGCGTGTGGCGGGTGGCGCGCTGCTGCGCTTCCGTGCCCTGCTGGACCTGCACCTTGGCCAGTTCCAGGTACCAGTCGCAGTACTCGTCCCACACGAAGCTGTAGATGGCGTTGGCGATGTTATCGAAGCGGTAGTCTTCGAAGCCCTTCGCCACTTCCAGCTCGACGCGGTTCAGCTGCGAGATGATCCAGCGGTCGGCCGGCGAATAGTCGGCGGCCTGCGGCTTGCCGGACGCCCGTACGCCGCAGTCCTTGCCTTCCGTGTTCATCAGCACGAAGCGGGTCGCGTTCCACAGCTTGTTGCAGAAGTTGCGGTAGCCTTCGCAGCGGCCCAGGTCGAAGTTGATGTTGCGGCCTAGCGAGGCGTAGCTGGCCATCGTGAAGCGCACGGCGTCGGTGCCGAAGGCCGGGATACCCTCCGGGAATTCCTTGCGCGTCGCCTTGGCGATCTTCTCCGCGGCGCGCGGGTCCATCAGGCCGGTCGTGCGCTTGGTGACGAGCGACTCGACGTCGATGCCGTCGATCAGGTCGATCGGGTCGAGCGTGTTGCCCTTCGACTTCGACATCTTCTGGCCGGACGAATCGCGCACGAGGCCGTGCACGTACACGGTCTTGAACGGGACCTTGCCGGTGAAGTGCGCGGTCATCATGACCATGCGCGCGACCCAGAAGAAGATGATGTCGAAGCCGGTCACGAGCACGGAAGAGGGCAGGAACAGGTCCATGTCCCTGGTCTGCTCCGGCCAGCCGACCGTCGAGAACGGGACGAGCGCGGACGAGAACCACGTGTCGAGCACGTCGTCGTCGCGTTTCAGTTCGCCCGTGATGCCGGCGGCAGCCGCCTTCTGTTGCGCTTCTTCTTCGCTGCGGGCCACGACGACTTCGCCATTCGGGCCGTACCAGGCCGGGATGCGATGGCCCCACCACAGCTGGCGCGAGATGCACCAGTCCTGGATGTTGCCCAGCCACTGGTTGTACGTGGTCGTCCAGTTCTCGGGGACGAATTTGATTTCGCCGTTGGCGACCTTTTCCAGCGCCACGTCGGTGATCGACTTGCCCGGATTGAAGGTGCCTTCCGGCGCCGGCTTGCTCATCGCGACGAACCACTGGTCGGTCAGCATCGGCTCGATGACGACGCCCGTGCGGTCGCCGCGCGGCACCATCAGCTTGTGCGGCTTGACCTGTTCCAGCAGGCCCTGCGCGTCGAGGTCGGCGACGATCTTCTTGCGCGCGACGAAGCGGTCGAGGCCGCGGTAGGCTTCGGGCGCGTCGTCGACGATCTTCGCCTCTAACGTCATGATGCTCGGCATTGGCAAGTTGTGGCGCTGGCCGACGGCATAGTCRTTGAAGTCGTGCGCGGGCGTGATCTTCACGCAGCCGGTGCCGAACGCCTTGTCCACGTAGGAATCGGCAATGACCGGGATCTCGCGGCCCGTCAAGGGCAGCTTCAGCATCTTGCCGTGCAGGTGCGTGTAGCGCTCGTCGGTCGGGTCGACGGCGACGGCGACGTCGCCCAGCATCGTCTCGGGACGGGTCGTCGCGACCGTCAGGTGGCCGCTGCCGTCCGCCAGCGGATAGTGGATGTACCACATCGAGCCGTCTTCTTCCTGCGAATCGACTTCGAGGTCGGAGACGGCCGTGCCCAGCACCGGGTCCCAGTTGACGAGGCGCTTGCCGCGGTAGATCAGGCCCTGCTCGAACAGGCGCACGAAGACTTCGGACACGATCTTCGAGCGCGGCTCGTCCATCGTGAAGTATTCGCGGGCCCAGTCCGCCGAGGCACCCAGGCGGCGCATCTGGCCGGTGATGGTGCTGCCGGACTGTTCCTTCCACTCCCACACCTTCTCGACGAAGGCTTCGCGGCCGAGGTCGTGGCGCGAGATTTTTTGTGCGTCGAGCTGGCGCTCCACGACGATCTGGGTGGCGATGCCGGCGTGGTCGGTACCGGGAATCCAGGCCGTGTTAAAGCCACGCATGCGGTAATAGCGCGTCAGGCCATCCATGACGGTCTGGTTGAAGGCGTGGCCCATGTGCAGGGTGCCCGTCACGTTCGGCGGCGGCAGCTGGATGCTGAACGACGGCTTGTCGTCGTCCATGGAGGCGGCGAAGTAACCGCGCTGTTCCCATTCCGTGCGCCAGAATTGTTCGATGTCGGCAGGCTCGAAAGACTTGGCTAATTCCATGATGTGGCTGTGATGGCGTGATTTGCGAAAACGATCATTATAGATGACGGCGTAAAGCCTGCGCCGGAAGAACCGGCGAGAATTTGTAGGTTGGGCGGCCCTCCGCCCACGCGCATGTTCGCGTATTGCACGCG
>NZ_JBFUDR010000111.1:0-18530 GCF_056404615.1 Massilia sp. P2_C2
GTACGGTGCTGGAGGAACGCGCCAAGGACGAGGCCAAGGTATTGCAAGCGACGCAATACCCGTGGAATCGGGTTTTGTCCACGCTTGAACAGGCGGACACCGGAAAGGTGGCCGTACTTTCATTTTCTCACGATGCGGCAACGGGTGATACAAAAATAACCGCCGAGGCGGCGGACGTTGCGGCACTCGAGGAATTCATCGCCAGGCTGAATAGTGGTAGCGAAGGGGGGCAGGGGCCCACCTGGTATTTGGCGAGCTATCAGATTCAGTTGCAAAATGTTCCACAGACCGTGCTGGGAACGATCTTGCAAAAGCACTGATGCGTGATGTCCAGGCGCCGGATTCTGTTTTGCTTGGAAAGTAAGTTTCCAGAAGGCGGTGGCTGGCATTGTTGATGCAGGTGCCGGGTGATAATTAAGTATTGGTGAATCTGATACCTGTGGCTGTCAGGTCGATGGAAAAGATTTCGATGAGATTTGTTTTATTGTTAAACAGTAGATAAGGCCATGATGAAAAAACTTTTTGCAGCGTTGCTTGCCGTCGTAATCCCTCTGTTTCCGTATGAGTCAGCGCAGGCAGGCGCTGATCTGTCGGGAGTTGTGCAAACTTTACAGATTGCCGCCGATGGCAAGATTTGGTTTGCTATAAGCTCCACGCTTGCGCCCAATTACTGCAAGGTCGGCTGGAATCAACTTAACATGTACATTCCCCCTGATAACCCACAATATACGTTCTATTATGGGTTGCTCCTGGCGTCACTTACAAAAGAAAAGACGATCTACCTGGGAAATATCAGTGTATTCGACGGAAGTACAGCATGCGATATTGCGAAAACAGGCTACGGGATTGTTCTTTTTAAATAAACAGACTATGCTCCACTAATTAAGTGGGCAAAATGGATGGGTAAATCCGTGAATCTAACGTGGAGTTTTTTGTTGTGACAGCTACCGAAACTTATTTTTTTGGGGAGTATATTTAAGAATGAATTTGCAGCGAATAAAATGGTCGGCGACTACGGCAGGATTAATATGTCTCCAATTGATTGCTGCTAGCTCGGCTTCAGCAGCGGAAGGCGACATGGGGCCCGTGTACATTGAACGAGTTTCGGTGATCGCAGTTGCGAGCGGCGGACATAATGCTGGAAACTTCGAGATACAGATAAAAGGCGGATTCAGTGTGCCAGCGGGTATGAACTGCGATAGTAACTTTATCACGACGCTCAAGAGCGTTGATGCTGACCGCCGTATGTTGACAATGGCAACAACTGCGCAGGTAACCAAGCAACCAGTTTACCTTCGAATAACCGATGACCCAACATATAGGGCATTTGGTGGCCGTTGCAGTCTGGTTTGGGTGAATTTGGCGTCTTCGCCATAACCGAACCGGCTTCACGGGCAT
This sequence comes from Massilia sp. P2_C2, assembly GCF_056404615.1. NCBI lineage: Bacteria > Pseudomonadati > Pseudomonadota > Betaproteobacteria > Burkholderiales > Oxalobacteraceae > Massilia > Massilia sp. P2_C2. The sequence continues at coordinate 1,399 of NZ_JBFUDR010000111.1, forward strand.
CTCTTGCTTTGGAAAAGGCGGTGTGCGAAAGGGTAAATTGGACTTTCGCTTCGCCGGTATCCTGCCAGTCTGCATGAGGGTGGTCTTCCAAAGATTCAGCGCATCTGCCAGTGGCGTTCCAGTACATGGGCCGAGAGAAGCGCTGAAAGGCTTTGTTTCACAAATCCGTTCCTGCAGCGGCAAAGCCGGGCCACAGGTAAACTGACCATGGGGCTTGTTGGTCCCGGCGATTGTCCCACGACGGCGCGCCGACCCTCAACGCAAATGCGCGCGCAGGCCGGTGACGCCGGGCGCGACGTCGTCCGCGAGCACGTGGCGGTCCGGGAAATCGCCACCGTTCTGCGGGCGGTAGGGGAGTGGCGCGTCGGTGAACAGCGTGCGCATGCGCGCCGCCAGGCCGGCCTTCGCGTGCTCGACCCCGGCGGCATCGATGCGGCTCGTGCCATGTACGGCATACGTGGGCAGCGCCTCCATGCCCGGATAGAACAGCGTGCCGTGCGTGATCGGGAACAGCAGTTCGTCGAGCTGGCCGTTGATGCCGCGCGGGCCGTAGTCCGCGGCCGGGCCGCCCGTCGTCACGGACAGCAGCGCGCGCTTGCCGGCGAGGCCGCCCTCGCCGTAGCGGTAGCGGTTGCCGGCACCCTGGTAACCGTAGGCGAGGCCAAAGGCAAACACGCGCTCGATCCAGCCCTTCATGATGGCGGGCATGCCGAACCACCACAGCGGGAACTGGAAGATGACGGCATCGGCGGCCAGCAGCTTGGCCTGCTCGGCGCGCACGTCGTCCGGCTGCGTGCCGGTGCTGAAGGCGTGGCCGGATTCCGCCACGAACGACAGGCGTTCGGGATCGAGCCGGTTGGGGAAATCGTGCTCGTCGTAGACGGCTTTCCAGCCCAGCGCATACAGGTCGGACTGGATCACTTCGTGGCCCTGGGCGCGCAGTTCGGCGCGCGCGGCTTGCGCCAGTTGCGCGGTGAGGGACCGGGGATCGGGATGGGCGTGTACCAGCAGGACAGTCTTCATCGTGGTTCTCCTTGATTGACGATGCAGACTATTCTGGGCATGCCGACCGCTGCCGGGAATGCCAGCGGGCTTTTGGGCTAGTATCCAAAAAATGGATATCAAGAGAATCGACTTCAACCTGCTGGTGACGCTGGAAGCCCTGCTGGCCGAGCGCAGCGTGAGCCGCGCCGCGCAACGCCTGAACCTGAGCCAGCCGGCGTTGAGCGCCCAGCTGGCGCGCCTGCGCGAGATGCTGGGCGACCCGCTGTTCATCCCCAGCCACCGCGGCATGACGCCCACGCCGCTGGCCCTGGGGTTGCAGGCGCCGCTGGCGGCGGCGCTGGCGCAACTGCGCGCCGTGGTGACGTCCGCGCGCGCCTTCGATCCGTCACGCGACCGCTTCACCGTCCACGTGGCGTGCTCGGACTACGTGCAATCGTCCCTGCTGCTCGACTTCACGCTGGCACTGCGCAAGGAGGCGACCGGGTTGCGCATCGCCCTGCGTGCGGCCGATGTCACGCGCCTGGAAGCGCACATGGAAAAGGGCGAGATCGACCTGGCCGTGCTGACACCGGAAGGTATCGCCGAAGCCCTCCGCTCGCGCCCGCTGTTCGAGGAACACTACGTCTTCATTGTCCGCCGTGGCCACCCGGCGCTGCGCCGCCCACTGGACGCGCGTCGTTTCTGTGAGCTGGAGCACGTACTGGTGTCGCCGCGCGGCGGGAGCTTTGCCTCCCCGGTCGACGATGTGCTCGACGCGCAGGGACTGCAGCGCCGGGTCGTCGTGTCGGCGTCGACGTTTCACTCCGTGCTGGATCTGGTGGAGCGCTCGGATCTCGTGGCACTCGTGCCAGCGCGCATGGTGGAAGGGCATACCAAGCGCCTGCGGGTGCTGGCATCGCCGTTGCCGGTGCCAGGATTCGCCATCCATATGGCCTGGCATGACCGTAACCATCGGGATGCGGCGCAGCGGTGGGTGAGGGAGAAGCTGGTGGCGTTTGCGCGGGAGGCGGGTGCCGTCACGGGGAGCTCAAGTCCAGACCGAGTATCCCGGCAAGGGCGAAAGTGACGAACCCCAGGACCAGCAGGGACAGCACGAAGACGACGGCCACCTTGCCGCCCGCGCGCAGCACCGCGCGGCTCTCCTTCGCCTTCCCCTTCCCCTTCCTTCCTTGATCGTAATGCCACTTGATGGCGAAGAACATGCCCGTGGCTAACACGAGAAACTTGAACACAACGAAGACGACGGGGATCCATTCCATGATTTTGAGTATTCCAGGCTATGACTTGACACTATCTTGCCGAAAGCCTGCAAGGATGGTGTGGCTGCACGTTCTGAGGCATTCTACTTAAAAGCAATTTCCATACATTGAGACAAAATGTCCCAGTTGAAAGCCATACAAGATGCCGATCTGCCAGCCTGGTTGCCGCGGTTGGCCGTGCACGGCGGACCCCGTTTCCTGCAGATTGCGGATGCGTTGCAGGCGGCGGTGGCCGACGGATCGCTGAAACCGGGTGACCGTCTACCGCCGCAGCGCCGGTTGGCGGCACAGCTGGACGTCGACCTGACGACGGTCACGCGCGCCTACGACGAAGCCAGGCGCCGCAACCTGCTGGAGGGCCGCGGCGCGCGCGGCACGTATGTCGCGGCGCCGAAAGTCGAATTGACCGCTATCCTCGACCTGAGCATGAATACGCCACCTCCGCCGGATGGCGTGGACTTCGGCGACATGTTGAAACAGGGTCTGTCCCAGGTGCTGATGAGGGCAGACAATGAATTGCTGATGACTTACCACCTGGGCGGGGGCAGCGACGCTGACCGCAAGGCGGGCGCCAGATGGCTGGCACCGATGTTCGGACAGCTGGATTCCCGGCAGGTCGTTGTCTGTCCGGGTGCACAGGCGGCCATCGCCGCATTGATCCTTGCGCTGACAGCGCCTGGCGACATCATCCTGGCAGAGCCGATGAGTTATCCCGGCTTGCGTGCCGCAGCGACCCAGTTCGGCCGGCACATCGTTGCGGTGGAAGCGGACAGGCACGGGATGGTGCCCGCGATGCTCGAAGAGGCGTGTTGCCGGCACAAGCCCGGGCTGGTCTACCTCAATCCGACATTGCAGAACCCGACCGCCGTCACCATTCCGGAACGCCGACGCAAGGAACTCGCGGGCATCGCGCGGCGCTGCAACGTACGCATCGTCGAGGACGATCCGTACTGGCTCCTGGCCGATGCCCCGCCGCCGCCTGTCGCCACGTTTGCCCCGGAACAGGTGGTTTACATTTCAACCCTGTCGAAATGCCTGACGCCCGGCTTGCGGGTCGCGTTCGTGCTCATACGCGATCCGCACGAACGCGAACGTTTCCTGGCCGCGCTGAGATCGTTTGCGCTGATGGTCGCTCCGCTGACGGCCGCACTGGCCACGCAGTGGATCCTCGACGGTTCGGCCGACGGATTGATGGCCGGCGTACGCAACGAGGCGCGCCTGCGCCACCGGATGGCCCGGGACATCCTGGCGGGGCGGTACAGCGCCAGCGGAGACGGTTTGCATGTATGGATCGAGTTGCCGGCGTATTGGAACGCCGCGCAGCTTGCGCGCGCGGCCGACAGCGAGGGCATCGCGGTCACGCCGGCGGAGGCGTTCGCAACCGGCAGCGCATCCGTGAATGCGATCCGAATCTCGTTGGGGAGCATCAAGGACCGGGGACGCTTGCAGGCGGGGCTTCAACGGTTGTCTCATCTGCTTGCGCGACGGCCTGAGTCGTTCAGCGTGGCTGTGGTTTGACTGTTCAGGAAACACTGTGCTTCATTGGGGAATACCCCGGTCATCCTGCTCTGTCGGCCCAACTGACTAGCGCGGCGACGCGGTGCGTCGGCCGAAGTGAGTCAGCATGTGGACGCTGTCCCAGCCCCACGCGCCGGCCACCATCAGCACGGGCGGCGCGGCATACGCGGTCAGCGTGCCGCCGATCGACACGTTGACGAACAGGACGCCGAGCGCCCCATATTTCAGCCACTCCGGTATCCCTGGCGGAACAGGGACGGCGCCAGCATCGGCGCGGTGATCGTCATCGCGGCGATCAGCACGAAGGTCCAGAAGCCGAATATCACCTCCATTTCATCGAGCAGGTGGAACAGGCCGGCGTGGCGCGGATAGTCGTGGGCGAGGGCGTCGGACGGGCGGGCGGCGAGCGTGTGCAGCAGGGCGAGCACGAACAGCGTCAGGGCGATCTTGTGCATGGTGGAATCCCTTGGGTTGCAGTCGTCGCCAGTATAGGGCCAGGATGCGGCGGGATGCGCACTTAATGAGTTCCCTTGGTTCGCTGATTGTTCTTTCTATCGTTTCAAATTATGACCAAATTATTTCGGAGGTAACGAAAAATTAGTGTTCATATCAGAGCAATAGTTGGTTTCGAGGCTGGCTTGTTTTGTAAATATCTGATTTTTCACATGTCACATTTTTGTTGATATTGGATAGACTTTGAAGTATTTACTGGGAGTAAAATTGAAGGTTGCGAGCGGTCAATGAATCACGCTTTGATTTGTGTTGATTTCTTATTCCTTCAATCGCGATGACTGTGACCGACAAGATTTATGGGCACCTCGAATAACCGAAGATTTTGCGCAGTCGGGCTGAAAAATTGAGCGCAAGCGTAGTTTTCGAGGCCGGAATCAGCCAATCGAGGCGTTGTTTCACTGCCCGACGAGCCGCTTTCGGCGCATCGGGCGCACCTCGGGCGTCAGAACGCCTCGATCCGTGCTTCCTTCAGGTAGCACAACCGCCGCAGGTTATAAGTCGCGGCCTTCCAGTTCAGGTGCAGCGTGGCGCGCGCCAGGCCGATGCTGCGCAACGCTTTGCCGCCCAATTGCGCCAACCCGGCGAACACATGCTCGACGCGGGCACGCGTCCTGGCGATCCGCCGGTTGCGTCGCTCCTGGGTTTCCGACAGGGGCTTGTCCTTGCGGCCCTTGCGCTGGATGAACATGCGCCAGCCCGCATCCGCCAGTCGCGCTTCGCGCTCGCCGTCGACATAGCCCTTGTCGGCCAGCACGGCGCGGCTCGTGTTGGCGGCGTCCAGCACTTCCTCGAAATGATTGGTGTCGTGCTCGCTTGCCGTGCTGACCTTGAGCTTGCGGATCAGCTTGTAGCGCTTGTCCGCGTTCGCCGACAGCTTGTAGCCGAAGTAGGACTTGCCGTGCTTCTTTGTCCAACGCGCCTCGATGTCCTTCTGGCGCCGCTTCGGCGGCGACCAGTCGGCCGGCATGGCGTTGTCGTCGACGATGGATTTCTCTTCCCTGTTCAACGACTGCCTGGGCACCTGGACGATGCTCGCGTCGATGATCTGGCCGCCGCGCGCGATATACCCATGCCTGGCGAGCTGACGGTTGACGGCATCGAACACGCTTTCGCTGGCCCCGGCCTTGATCAGCCGTTCCTTGAACGTCCAGATCGTGGTGCGGTCGGGAATCTGGCTGGTGTCGCTCAAACGCGTAAAGCGCAGGAAGCTCATCCGGTCCAACAATTGGAATTCCATCTGTTCGTCCGACAGGTTGAACAGCTGTTGGAGCAGCAGGATCCGCACCATCACCTCGGTGGGGAACGGCGGCCTGCCGCCGCGCGACCGATCCGGCCGCGGTGCCGCCTGGTCCACTTCGGCCGCCAGCGCAGCGAAGTCCACGTGCCTGTCCAGCACTTGCAGCGTATCGCCCAGCTTATTTCGTTTGGCTTCGCGCTCCTGGGCCGCGAACAGGCTCGGTCTCATCATGGCTACGTGGTCAGCAATGTTGTGGAAGCGGCATCATGCCACAGCAGAGGTTTTTCGAGGTGCCCTTATATGCGTCCGTTATGGTCGCCGAGATGCTAAATTTGTTATTTATATTTTATCAGGACGTTGATGTTAATGGTTTGATCCGTAACCGATTATCGGTGCGAGTTGCTGAATTTAATTAAACTGCTGTTTTGGTCGCTGCCATAAAAATTCGAGATCTCTTATTTTATTCCTTGAGATTAAAAATCTATGAAGGGGTACCTGCGCCTGCCGGTGATATTGCGCCGTAAGTTTTACGAGATTTCATCTTGGTCTCTTGGTTATTTCTTAAATGGGTTCGCGATAAGAAGTGCCCGGTTATCTACTCCGTGAGCGTGGAAGGCTGAGCGGATATATTTGATACTTGTTTCCCGGAACCAGTCCATCGTTTACTTGTCGTTCTATGACTTTCTCGGTCGATTTAAATTTTATCCAATATCTAAATAAAAAATGATTACTAGTCTTCCTTGGCGCTTTAGTTCGGCAAGTATTCTTTTGTGTGCTTTCATCGCTAGCAGCGCATCGGCTCAAACAGTCGATACATACTTGTCTTACACGGCTGATATCAATGGAGATGGACAACTGGACATTCTGGTAAAGCCAGTACCTAAAATCATCATGCTTTCGCTGGATGACGATCTCGATTTCCCTGTTGTGGTGCCGCCGGCGATACCTTCATTTATCCTGGTTTCCAACGGGAGCGGTGGTTATCAGCTCTCCACCAATCTGGGGCTGGCGGGGCCCAGCACGTTGTGGATGCAAGGTCTTGTAAATGTCACAGTCAACTCGGGTCAATCGCCGAGCAGTCCCTCCATCACAATAAATTACACGACTTCGAGCCAACTGCCGTCGGTCGTATCGAAGGCGTCGGATGGAACGCTGGTATTGACACAGTCGGGAACTGCGCCATTAGCCAATAACGTGCCTTATGTCGAACATATGTGTCGTGTGCCGTGAATTCGGGCAGGCATTGTTTGACACTAAAAAGCCTGCCATTTTGGCGCCGGAAGAATGCTGTATTTAATTTCTGGATTTTATTGATCATGTATCAGAAAAAGAAGATTAATTTCATAAATCGTTGCTTATCAGTTGCTGTTATGCTGCTGGTAGCATCCGTTCGTGCGCGTTGGGTTAACTGCTTCCGTGTCTCACCCGTGCAATGGTCTCATGAGTGATCTTCGTATTCGGCATCGCGTTGCACGCTTTTCCATTGGCGGTTCGCCACCTCGATTTCACAGGTGTACTTATCACAGGTGTACTCATGCAGTGAGCTTACCTGCGCCCCATCTCGGCCGCTGGAGACGGAGAGTGTGCGACAAAACCACCGCGACCGGCATCCCTGGCGGCGAGTCGTATGTCGGCACCATCACGACGACCTCGACGCTACCGCCGAACGCCGCTCTGATGTGCCCATATAAGTAGGCCACAGTTGGCAGGCTCTGTTACAGAAACTAAATTCGACACCTGCTCAATGCGGATTGCGAGACCAAATATGATACGAGAACAAAAAATGAGTAAAAAGAGTTTCGGCTTGTCAGTAAAAGCCGTGGTACTTCCTCTGTTTTTGATACAGTTGCTTGTAACACCTCATTTCGCTGGGGCACAGATTATCCCGTGTGGTGAAAATTGTGGTACAGGAAAATATTCCAAGAGCGATGATCCGGGTTATGGACAGAACCCTTTGTATAACAAAGGCGAATTTGGCATTACTTCCAACATAGGTTCTTCTGGGAGTCGTCTTCCTACACATGGGATACTACCCGCACTCGGCGCGGCTGCGCCAAGTTCAGACTGTACTAAAGCAGCCAATCCCAAATCGGAACATCCCGTGGTTTTGGCAACCGGCACCAAATACCTGTCCCAGCAAGACTTTATTCATGCCTCGGCGTTGGGTATGCCATTAACGCGTACCTATCGATCMGAGGATGTTGGTCCTCAGCTTTTCGGAAAACACTGGACTTCGAACTTGAGGTATGCGGCGCTTTCAATGTATGGCAGCTGGACTCAGGTTTATCTGAATGGTAGCCAAACATCAACTTCAGTGCCGGATAATATAGATTTCTCTCTTCCAGATGGCGGAGTCTATCAATTTTCGCGTTTGATCGTTCCGGGTAATTCAGTAAATAATATTTATCTTACTCCAGCCGTTCTGCAGGACGTTTCGACAGGCGCGTCATCATATTCGTCGACAAATATTTATTTGAAATACAATGATCCAACACACATTACTATTTATGTTGGAGATGATGAATATGCTTTTTCAACCAAAAGCTCGGGCATTGGGAGTCTTTTTCTTCTCGATTCAATTAAGAAAAGCGGTTTTGTCGCCTATACGTATATTTACGACGGGTCAAATCATTTAAAATCGATAACGAATGCGTTCAATGCTACTGTTGGGTTTACGTGGGGAGATGGCTCCCATGTAACCCAGGTTACCGCTCCCGATAATTCGATTTGGAATTATGGCTATAACGCGAATGGGATGCTCACAACGGTAACACCTCCGGGATCGTCACGAGGTGTTGTTACCTACTTTTATGAGGATCAATCTGATACCTCGTTGCTGACCGGTTACGCGATTGATGGCGTACGCGCGACGCGATATGCCTATAGCGCTGGTAAAGTTGTCAACAGCAAAACCGAGGATGGCGAAGCATCCGACACGTTCACATATGACACTGACGCAACGACGTTGACGGATGTCCGCGGTCAAAAGACAAAGTACACTTTCCAAACCGTTATGGGGCGGAGAGTGCTGGCGAACGTACAATCAACAGCGACTCAGAGCTGCCCTGGCGCGACGTCATCGCAAACTTATGATGCAAAGGGGCTGTTGACTCAAACGACCGACTTTCGTGGTACGAAAACGACGTACTTATTTAGCAAGGATGGCTTATTGCTTAATAGTACGGTCGCAGCGGGTACAACTAGCGCTCGAACGATTACGAATACTTATGTGAAGCCAACAGATGCGCCCTCTGCAGATTTGACTCGGGTGACGACATCGGGTGCCGACGGTCACGGAATCACTCAGGTTGACTATACTTATATCAATTCTGTGTTTGGTCGACTGATCTCCTCGACGACTGTAACGGATTTGTTGACTGGGGCGCCGTCGCGTAAAGAAATTGTCTCGTACAGCTTGTATTCCAACGGAAGTATTCAAACGAAGACAGTAACCAACTTGCTGCCCAGTGGCTCTTCAACCGAAGTATATAAATTTGATACTGCGGGTAATCTCACTTCGTATACTGATGCGGCTGGTCTTGCAACCATTTACAGTAATTACACTGGCCTTGGTTCACCAAGGCAGGTAACCGATCCAAATGGCGTGGTGACAACTATTGACTACGATATCCTGGGTAATCCGACTTCCTGGGTGACCGCAGGTGTTGGTAGCAGATCCGCAACGTATGCAGGAAATGGTCGAGTGGATTCAATGTCGCGGTCCGATGGCCATGCTGCAAAATTTTATTACACCACTTCTGGCCGATTGACGGACCAAGCCAATGCACTCGGCGAAAAAATATCGTTTGGCTATGATGTCGCTAATAATATCCGGACCACGCAATCGGCAAGAAATGTCCCGTCAGTATCGAATGGCGTAATTAGCGGATCATCTTCCGGTGTTTTTCTGGCTGCGACAGTCTATGATAATGTGTTAAATCTGCCATCGAAGATCAAGGGTAATAATGGACAAGTATTGTCATTCCAATACGATGCGGTCGGTAACGTATTAAATACAACCGATGCGGCCGGACGTGTCACGTCATACACCTACGATGAACTTAACCGGATGCGTACCCAGACGAATCCTGATGGTGGAGTGATAACTTATAACTATGACGCTGCTGGTTTTTTGAGTTCGGTTAAAGATCCACGTGGTCTGATTACGACTTATAGCCACAATGGCTATGGTGAAGTAACCAGCATGACTAGTCCCGACACCGGCACGACCAATTACAACGTGGACTCGGGCGGACGCATGACGAGTTTTGCTACAGCGAAAGGCTCGACGTTTTTGGGCTGGGATCAAAAAGGGCGCAAGACTTCAGTATGCATGAATGGCGAATGCCGTTTCTTTACGTATGACGAAGGAGCTTATGGTAAGGGCCGTCTTACGCATTTCAACGACTATACTGGACAGACCAACTATACCTATGACGCGGCTGGCCGTCTAACTCAGCAAACCAGCGACATTTTCTGTCTGCAAAATCCGACCGTCAGCTGGACTTACGATACCGTGGGGCGGTTGAAGAGCATGACCTATCCGAATGGATTCGTCGTCAACTATAACTACGATCAGTATGGCCGATTCGCCTCCATTACAAGTAACCTCAGCGGTACTTGGGCTACCCTGGCTGACTCTTTCTTATATCAGCCAGCAACGGAGCAACTCTACGCCTGGCGTTTCGGCAATGGCCAGCCGCGCATGCTGACCATGGATACAGACGGCCGTGTTCAACGCGTTGCTTCGCCAGGCAAGCACGATTTGTCGTTCGGGTATAACGTTAACAACACCATCGCGTCAGTAACCGATAACGTGTATTCGAGCCTAAGCACGAGCTTCGGTTACGATGCTGTTGATAGGTTGGCGTCAGCCAATCGTAGCGGTGATCCACAGACCTTCCAGTTGGATACCGCTGGTAATCGCACGAACCAGATCCGCAACAATGTCGGTTTCACCTTCGGTTTGGCCAGCGACAGCAACCGGCTCATGGACTGGAGCGGTGCCGGCAAGTGGAGGCATTTCGGTTATGACAATATGGGCAATGTGACCGGCGAAAGTCGCGATGACGGTTCGCGTACCTACGAATTCAACAACTTCAACCGGATGAGTGCGGTCTACATCAACGGCAACAAGGTTGGGTCTTACCGCGTCAACGCTCTGAATCAGCGTGTGCTGAAGATGGTTAATGGCGTCTCTACGTACTACGTGTACGGCCCGTCCGGAGAATTGCTGACAGAGATTGGTGCACAAACTACCAATTACGTTTGGCTTGGTGGGCAGTTGATGGGGATCGTGCGCAACGGGCAGTTCTATGCCAGCCACAACGATCAAGTTGGTCGGCCGGAAGTACTGACGGACGCGTCAGGTAATGTGGCTTGGCGTGCAGAGAATGCGGCGTTTGACCGTAATGTCGTAGTTGATACAGTTGGCGGGTTAAATGTCGGTTTCCCTGGACAATATTATGATAACGAATCTGGGTTGTGGTATAACTGGAACCGATATTTCGATGCTTCGGTTGGCCGTTATCTGCAAAGTGACCCAATTGGCCTGCTCGGCGGTGTAAACACATATGCATACGTCGAAGGCAATCCAATAAGCAGCGTCGATCCTTTCGGGCTGGCACCAGGGGATCCGTATAAAACGGTTGATGAAGCAGGAATTCAGGCTATCCGAGACATTAATCCCACCTCAATAAGAATTAACCGCGAGTTTGCTGGGAGGATATATCGCCGAAAAGATGGGAAATATAGTTACACAAAGCCGCGCCAGGGCGAGAAGGCGTCCGCAAACTTCGGTACTTGCCCTTCGGGAACAAGTAACGCGGGGCAATATCATACCCATGCCGCTTATAGCCCCGGTTACCATAACGAAGTTTTCTCCAATTCCGATATGGACTGGGCAGATAACGAGCAAGTCCCGTCATACTTGGGAACGCCGAATGGCATTATTGGAAAATATACACCGATTCCTGGCGCGCCAAGAAAAGGTCCTGCGCTTCCAATCGGTTCGGGGGCCAAATGATCTCAAGAAAATTCATCATCTTATTGCTGGTGTCTGCAATCGCCAGTGCATCAGCGCAAACGCCCTTGATGAAAGAATCTGATTCTGTTGCCGATGCAGGTTATGTTCCGCCAGAAGGATTCGTGCCAGACAAGAATACTGCCGTAACAGTCGCGATAGCTGTACTTACTCCGATCTATGGAAAAACAAGCATCTTGAAGCAGCGTCCTTTTGACGTGAGCCTTCGTGATGGAATATGGATAATCCGGGGCTCCCTTCCTGCTCGAACGGTCGGCGGGGTTGCAGAGGTAAGGATATCGAAGGAAACTGGAGCAATATTAAGAGTAATTCATACCAAATAAGTCGCAGTCGGTTTTCAGCTGCCGTGGGAATCTTGCGATTATGTTATTGGCGGTTGTTGTTTATCGTTGATACGCGGCAGTCCGATTGGGCTGCAGAGCATTGGGCGCCTCTATCGACCGAACTTGGGCACGTAACGCACCGCCGCGAGCGACCCGTACCGCAATTTTCCTACGACGCGGTTGGCAACCTGGCGTACGGATAAGGCTAAGCGCAAGAATATAGACGCTGCGCGAGAGTTGGGTAAGGACTATACGAAGTCATTGTCTGACATTGTTAAGGCTGCGGCRAAATGAAATCAATTAAAGGTAAGTGTATGGTATTGGCAGCTTTTTCTTCTGTTKCGTTAATTCTTTTGCTAATTGGTGCATTAATGCTTTATGCGTCTCGCGATGCTGGGTTATTTATTGAGCCAAATTCAGCGATTACGAAGGAGAATGCGGATTTGATTCAGAAGGCATTTCCAAGTTTACAGGGGGTAATTCAAAGTTTTTTTGAGGAATCTCTTGCGCAGCGTGCAAGGTTGCGAGCTATTCGACAGTTGTGGACTGACTTGGGTGAATTTATTCTTTTACTCTTCATTATTCAGGTTGGTTGCATTGCCGGATTTTTACTCCTTAATCGTTCGGACGCTGGGGGGGATAATGTCTCTATGCATACGTCGGGGGAAATCCAGTTTCGCTTGTGGATCCATTTGGTGAAGACGCAAAGGTGAAGGTTGACGGAAACAATGTACAAATAACCATACCGATCACCTATAGCGGCAATGCTGCCACGCCTCAGCTAATTGAAAGTTTGAACCAAAGCATATCGAACCAGTGGTCGGGGCAATTTGGTAAATTTACTGTTACGACGACCGTTGTAACTGGCTCAGAAAATACGGTCAATTTGGTATCGGGTGCAGGAACATCAGTTGTTGCCAACGGCAAGGATGGGACATGGTTTGTGCCAGGGCAGGGAAATTACAGGTGGGAGGCGACCCATGAGGCCGGCCATCTTATGGGCCTACCTGATGAATACGATGACTGTACCGTGAATGGTGTTAGAAAAACTACGCCTCGTAGCGGCTTCGAGAATAATATTATGGGTCGTTACGGAAAAACTGGTGTAACTCAAGATGATATACAAAAGATCATCAATGCTAACACCTCTTTTCTTCGAAGACTATTTAATTGATTGCCGCGACGTCTTCGGATGCATTCGTAAATGATAGTAAATTCAGATGCTGCCGGATGAAAATAAATTGGATATCTCAATGAGATTGACTTTCTTTGCTGTACTACTAATTCTACGCGTGGATCCATGTATGGCCGATTCGCCAGCTCGTGAGCCATATGAATATAAAGTATGCTCAAGCCGAAATACGTATTGTGTGAACGTGACGCCAATGTCAGGGATCACTTTACATAAGAACGTGCGGAACAATTTCGAGCGGACAGTCTTGATAACTAAAGATTGGTATCCACAGGTATACCTTTCAAATGATGGGCGGACGCTTTTGGCTGTTGGTACGACTATCGTTCCGGGGTTTGCATTTGATCAACCGGTTGTGAAGATATTTGTTGACGCGAAGCTGAATAGACGTCTTTTTGTCAGGGATTTGGTTGCTGAACGAGATCTGGTGAAAACATCGAGCGGCTATTCATGGGGGTATCCTGTAGGTTTTTCTGACGAAGAAAAGACTTTTACATTTCGCACGCTTTCCAATGTCGATTTCAAAATTTCGATTGGCTCACAATAATGATGGCGTAACAATGATTTTTTGGATTTTATTGTTCGTTTGCGGGCGCTTTTGCAATCGTGGAAATTGAAAACACAAAAAATCTAGAAAGTAACTGTTTAGTTTCGTAGGGCCATCTGCCTTGTCGTAGCMGTCGAGTTTAGACTGGTCATGGAGCCGGTGCCGGAATTTCTCGCACCGGCTTTTTACTGCCTCTGGCATCACTTACTTGGCTATAGCTCATCCTTAACCTATGTCAATAGGCTAGAGGCTCATCCTGTAGGCTTTTCCTCGTAGGTTTTGTTCCGTACCTAGCGCTGTTGGTACTGTGTATTTACGCGGCGGTCATGCACAAATTGGCTCGGGCAGTAAAAACGGCCGCAGCTTCGTTGTTGCCGACTCGCGCCGTCTTCCATTACTCACACCCATCATTCCAAAGATTCACCTTGCGAAAACCTGATGAGAATAGCGCTGTATTTTTATGCAGTATTTCTTAGCATCATACATGACTTGTTCAGGTTCAATATCTGCAGCGTCGGAATCCTTGCACTCGTCGCTCTGGCGCGCCTCACAGCTGGCGCGCAGCGACACGCGCTGCATCGATACCGGCCATCCCGCCCTGCCGGCTCAGCTGCCCGGCGGCGGCTGGCCGACCGGAGTATTGGTCGACCTGCTGCTGCAACAGCCCGGCATCGGCGAGATGCGCCTGCTGCGTCCCGCGCTGGCGGCCGTGGCGCAGCGGCGTGTCGTGCTGCTGCAGCCGCCGCATCCGCCCCAGGCACTGGCGCTGGCCGCGCTCGGGGGGCAGCCCTCGCAACTGATCTGGCTGCGCGCCGACCGTACGGCGGACGCGCTGTGGGCCGCCGAGCAGGTATTGCGCAGCGGTAGTTGCGGCGCGCTGCTGTTCTGGCAGAACCATGTGCGCGGCGAGAACCTGCGCCGGCGGCATCTGGCGGCGCAGGCAGGGGACACGCTGTTTTTCATGATGCGGCCGCTGGCGGCCGGCCGGGATGCGTCTCCGGCACCGCTACGCTTGACCCTGCGACCGTAGGCCGGCGGTGTCGAGATCGATTTCGTGAAACGCCGGGGACCGCAGCGCGACGCGACCCTGGTCCTTCCATTGACGTCCTACCTGCCCGAACGCCATGCGCCTGCGGATCGCCCTGCACCTGCCCCGATTGCCGCTCGAAGTGTTCACACCGAGCTGGTCCACTGACGCGGGCAGCATCGTGCTCGAACAGGAGCGTGTGCTGGTGGCGTCGCAGTTCGCGCTGGACGCCGGCGTGCGCACCGGCATGCGTTGCGGCGACGTGTTGATGCTTTTGCCCGACGCCCGTATCCATGCCCGAAATCTCGTGCATGGGCGGGAGCCTTTGTGATGATCAACGCCACTCTAGGACAGCGCGTATCGGGCATGTTTCGCATCGCGTGCATGAGCTGGATGCGAATGTTCATTCTCGGCTATGTGTTCCAAGGCAAACCTGTTCCCGCACTCGTCCATGCGTACTAACCTAAAATCCGGACGTAGGCGGGGTCGATGCACGAGCATCGCTTCGCACTGGAGTTGAGGAGAGAACTGCTGGGCATCATCAGCCTGCTCGAACGCCAGCTGCAAGGCTGTCGGGTGCGAGCTACTGATGGCCGATCAGGCAGGTAACCTTCCCCTGCTTCAAAATAATTATCGCCCAGACAGAACCAAGTCTCAGCATTGTTCACAATCTGACATTCAATAAGATCAATCTTGCCAAAACGTGATGAAAATAGTACTGTATGTTTATACAGTATTTCTTCGCGTCATACATGACTTGCTCAGGTTCAATATCTGCAGCGCCGGAATCCTTGCACCCATCGCTCTGGCGCGCCTCGCAGCTGGCGCGCGGCGGCACGCGCTGCGTCGATACCGGCCATCCAGCCCTGTCGGCCCAACTACCCGGCGGCGGCTGGCCGACCGGGGTATTGGTCGACCTGCTGCTGCAACAGCCCGGCATCGGCGAGATGCGCCTGCTGCGTCCCGCGCTGGCGGCCGTGGCGCAGCGGCGCGTCGTGCTGTTGCAGCCGCCGCATCCGCCCCAGGCGCTGGCGCTGGCCGCGCTCGGGGTGCAGCCCTCGCAATTGATCTGGCTGCGCGCCGACCGCACGGCGGACGCGCTGTGGGCCGCCGAGCAGGTATTGCGCAGCGGTAGTTGCGGCGCGCTGCTGTTCTGGCAGAACCACGTGCGCGGCGAACACCTGCGCCGGCTGCATCTGGCGGCACAGGCGGGGGAGACCCTGTTCTTCATGATGCGGCCGCTGGCGGCCGGGCAGGATGCTTCTCCGGCACCGCTGCGCCTGGCCCTGCGGCCGCAGGCGGGTGGTATCGAGATCGGTTTCGTGAAACGCCGGGGACCGCAGCGCGACGCGACCCTGTTCCTTCCATTGACTTCCTACCTGCCCGAACGCCATGCGCCTGTGGATCGCCCTGCACCTGCCCCGGTTACCGCTCGAAGTGTTCGCACCGAGCTGGTCCACTGACACCGGCACTGACGTTGGCACTGTGGTGCTCGAACACGAGCGCGTGCTGGTGGCCTCGCAGCATGCGCTGGACGCCGGTGTGCGCACCGGCATGCGCCGCGGCGGCGTGCTGATGCTGTTGCCCGACGCGCGCATCCACGCGCGCGCGCCGGCGCTGGAGGCGGACGCCCGCCACGCGGTGGCGCTGGCCTTGCTGCAGTACACGCCGCAGGTCGCGCAGGCCGAGGAGTCGACGCTGCTGATGGACGTGAGTGCCAGCCTGCGCCTGTTCGGCGGCATCCTCGCGCTGTGCCGGCGCATCCACGCCAACGTGCGCGCGCTGGGCTTCACGGCTTCGCTCGCGTGCGCGCCCACGGCACGTGGCGCCTGGCTGCTGGCGCGCGCGAATGCGGGCCGCGCCGTGCGGATGGAGTCGCTGCTGCGCCGGCTCGACCGGCTGGCCGTGTTGCTGGCGCCGCCGGCGCGGCCGTTCGCGGCCTGGTTCGATGGTATCGGGTGCCATACGCTGGGCGACCTGCGCCGCCTGCCGCGCCCCGGCCTGCAGCGGCGCTGCGGACGCGAGCTGCTCGACCTGCTCGATGCCGCCTACGGGCTCGTGCCCGAGCTGCACGAATGGATCGCTCCGCCCGAAACGTTCCGCGCGCGGCTGGAACTGTACGACCGCATCGACGACGCCGATTTGCTGCTGGCCGGTGCCCAGTGCCTGCTGCTGCAGCTGACGGGCTGGCTGTGTGCGCGCCAGCTGGCGGTGGAGCGCGTCCTCCTGCAGCTGGAGCATGAGCGGGGCAGGGTGGCGCGTGCGCCGACCGGCGTGGAGATCGTGCTGGCCGAGCCGACGTGGCGCGACGAGCACCTCGTGCGCCTGCTCAGGGAGCGCCTGGGCAGGCTCGTGCTGGACGCGCCCGTGATCGGCCTCGCGCTGGAAGCCCTGCAGGTGCGGCCGATGGCGCCTCCCAACGCCTCGCTATTCCCCGAACCGGGCGGCAGCGAGGAAGACCGCATGCG
>NZ_JBFUDR010000112.1:0-18462 GCF_056404615.1 Massilia sp. P2_C2
GATGCCCTTGATGCGCTTCAGGAGTTCGCCATTTTGCGTCTTGTCGACGAGCGGAATCAGGCGGTAACCCACTTCCAGGCCCAGCGTGTCGACCGGCATGACATCCTGCCAGCTCGCCTCTTCCTGCTCGGCCGGCGTGGTGGCCGCCGCGCCGCCGCCCGGCGAACCCGCCGATCCCGTGCCGCCGGCCGCGCCCTGTGCGTCTTCCGGCGGCATGTTCTTGCGGCGCTTTTCCAGCAGATAACCGCCGCCGAGCAGCGTGCTGCCCAGCAACAAGAACACGAGGTTCGGCATGCCCGGGATCAGGCCCATGCCGCCGATGATGCCGCCCGTGATGTACATGACTTCCGGTTTCGCGAACAGCTGGCCGACGACCTGGGAGCCTACGTCCTTGTCGCTGGCCACGCGCGAGACCACCATACCGGCCGCGATCGAGATGATCAGCGACGGGATCTGCGCGACGAGGCCGTCGCCGATGGCCAGCAGTGTGTAGTTCTTGACCGCGTCGGCAAAGCCCATGTCGTGCTGGACCATGCCCACGATCAGGCCGCCGACGACGTTGATGACAGTAACGAGGATGCCGGCCACTRCATCGCCGCGCACGTATTTCGACGCACCATCCATCGCGCCATAGAATTCCGCTTCCATTGAGACTTCCGAGCGGCGGCTCTTGGCTTCCTGCTCGCCGATCAGGCCGGCGTTCAGGTCGGCGTCGATCGCCATCTGCTTGCCCGGCATCGCGTCCAAGGCGAAGCGTGCACCCACCTCGGCGATACGACCGGCACCCTTGGTGACGACGGTGAAGTTGATGATGGTCAGGATGACGAAGACAACGAGACCGACCGTGTAGTTGCCGCCGATCAGGAAGTGGCCAAATGCCTCGATCACCTTGCCCGCCGCCGCGCCACCCGTGTGTCCCTCGGTCAGCACGACACGCGTGGACGCCACGTTGAGCGACAGGCGCAGCATCGTCGTCACCAGCAGCACGGCCGGGAACGCCATGAAGTCGAGCGGCTTGACCGTGTACAGCGCGGTCAGCAGCACGATCACGGACATCGCAATGTTGAAGCTGAAGAACAAGTCCAGTGCGAACGCCGGCAGCGGCAGGATCATCATCGCCAGCAGCAGGATGATCAGGATTGGCGCCGCCAGCGCATTGCCGCGGGCACCGATCTGTTGCAGCCAGGGCGGCAGTTTGAAACCGTTCATTGAAGCTCCGTCATACAGGGTCGAATCGTCACGACATTATGACTGATGCCTGACGGAAACTATTCACCAAGGAGACGGGAAAAACAGGTGTATTTCGGCAGCTCAATGTCGCGTATCCGGCCCCGGGTTCGGACCGGCCTTCTGCGACGCCGGATTGAACGGGTCCATTTCGGGCGGGACCGGCAGCTTCTTCGGCCGGTCCGGATACTGGTCGAGCGTACCCTTGCTGTAGGCGCGCAACTGGTAGACGTAGGCCAGCACTTCGGCCACGGCCGAGTACAGCGCTTCCGGGATCTCGTCGTCGATGTCCGTATGCTTGTACAGTGCACGGGCCAGCGCCGGGGCTTCAAGCATGGCGACCTTGTGCTCCTTCGCGATCTCGCGGATCTTGGCCGCGACCTCGTCGGTACCCTTGGCCACGACGCGCGGGGCACCGCGCTGCCCATCCGCATACTTCAGCGCGACGGCGAAGTGAGTCGGGTTGGTCACGACCACGTCGGCGGTCGGCACATTAGCCATCATGCGCTTGCGCGCCATCTCGCGCTGCATCTGGCGGATCTTGCCCTTGATCTGGGGATTGCCGTCCGATTCCTTCGATTCCTGGATGACTTCCTGGCGCGTCATCTTGAGCTTGTCGGCGTAATGCCACATCTGGTACGGTCCGTCGAGGATGGCGATGGCGCCTAAAGCGCCAACCATCGTCAGGAACGCCTTCGCGAGCAAGCTGCCCAGGTGCGGCGCAGCCGTACCGAAAGGCTCGGTGACGAGGCCGATCACGGCATCCCTCTGGCTCATCACGACGAACCACGCCACCGCGCCGACCAGCAAGGCCTTGGCGACGGCCTTCAGCAGTTCGACGAGGGCATTGGTGGACACCATGTTGCCCAGGCCTCGTAGCGGATTGAGCTTGGCGAAATTGGGGGCAAACGCCTTGGCGCTGAAGTTCCAGCCGCCGATCAGCATGGGCGACGCCAGCATCATGAGCATGACGGCGCCTGCCAGCGGCAGGCAGGCCAGCAACACGCCGCCGACGTCGGCGGCGATCCGCTCGATGAGCACGTTGGGGTTGTAGACCTGCTCGCGGTCGAGCGACAGCCCGCGCTCCAGCACGGACGAGAGCTTGTCGACGAGGCCGCCGCCCATCATCCACAGGCCGGCGCCGGCTGTCATCAACACGGTGAAGGTGGCCACTTCGCGCGAGCGGGGAATATCGCCTTCTTCGCGCGCTTGCCTCAGCCGTTTTTCTGACGCTGGTTCGGTCCGTTCGGCGTCGCTGTCCTCTGCCATTCATTGCCCCTTGGTAATGCCGACGCACCGCGGCCGGTTCGTTTCACATCAGGATTATTTCAGACGCCGCAAGCGCGCCATCGACCGAAAAGGCTGGCGAAACGTATGCTTTCCGAGAAATCGACAAGTCCGCTACAGCTTATTTCTGGGTTGCCGGGCAATTTTGAGTGAACACCAGGTAAGGCACTTTCCCCGCCTTGAAGATATCCCCCTGCCCCGAAGCAGAAGGAGGCTGGTGATCGCCAGCGATATAGACGAGCGTACACCCCGACGATTTCCGCTCCTGAAGGCGTGCCGCAAGCGCAGAAATTGCTCTCCTTGTTATTATTTGTGTCGGGTGATCCACCTTGAGTTCATTGAAGTACTTACCGCCACGATCCAGCGCCGCAGGATCGACCGGCTCATGGCTCGATATAGTCAAAATGTAAAGAAACGCCGGTTTTACAGAATTATCCAGCATGTCAATGCTGAGTTGAATCAGATTTTCATCGCACGCCGCCGGGAAAGGGCCAGGACAGTGAGGCTGGTTCTGCAATTTGTCACCGAATACCCGGTTTTTGATGCCGAAGCGCGTCCAGAATGTACTACGCGCATAAAAAGATCCTTGATATCCATGGACGCCAATCGTTTGATAGCCCTTGTCGGAAAGGTATTGAGGAGCGCATCGCAAACCCTCCATCCCATCCATCAACTCACCGGAAGGCTGGACGTACTTCGAGCACAGTTCCCGAAACTCGCCGCTCAAAGTTGAGCCGCGATAAGAAGCGAAGCCGAATTTCTTGATCTGAAACCCTTGATTTTGAATGTCGCCAGCCATGGCGGCGAGGGTCTCCTGTTTCTCCCCCCAAGACTCGACGAGCATGAGGATGATCTGGGGAGGCAATGGCACCTGCTGTTGCGCAAAAGAGTAAAACGTATTTTCCCGAGTTTCGGTAACATTTCCCGCCTTATTTTTGCTTGCCCCCACAGCGGAAAGTAGTATACGAGCGCTCCAGAGCGCCGGCGACTTGATGTGTTGCCGAATCGAAGGTGCATAAACAACGCCAAGCACGGCTGCTACTTTCATTACAACCACGATGACGCCAATTGGAAATATCCATGTATACCAACCTCCCATCTTCCGCAGGATGTCCGATAATAGGGAAAACCATATAAGCAGGACAACAGCAATGCCCAGCGTCCATAAGACGAACCGTGGCGTAAACGGCAAGGCTTCATGCAGATAGAACAAATACGTACGCGGAAAAATGTTCCAGGACATAAGCAAGGTCATCGCAAATACGACAACCCAGATCAAACGGCCAAAAACAACAAATTTCGGTTGGACACGTCGCTCTATCGCCGGCAAAAGCAGCGGATCGATACACAACACGGGAATATGAAGAAACAGGCTCCACAGCAGAGTTGGTACCAATAGCCATGTGAGCGACAAAATGCGGGAACGAGCGGAAAGCAACATATCCGCATTTTAGCATTGCATCATATGAAAAATGGTGTCATGTGCTCATATGCAACGGCAAGTCCCGAAAATTTCACTACTTCTGAGTAAATCCACCCTCACGAAGTTGCTTCCGAACTTGATAGAGAGCGCCGAGGTGCACTGCCTGATGCGGTGTACACATTGTGGCGCAACAAGCAAAATGTTTCCATGAAACAACATTTCTGACACTTTGTTTGCAGATAAAGTCAAAAGAATCCATCAAACCATTGATTCATAGTTATAATTATGATGCAACAGATGTATGATGTTAGCGCCCCTTCAATCGAAACAAAAAGGATTACCAATGAAGAAATTCCTCGTTATGAGCGCAATCCTGAGCCTGCTGTCGGCCCAAGCATTCGCTCAAGAAGCCGCTACCAGCGCCAACGCAGGTACGAATTCCGCTTCCAGCCAGGCTGGTTCGGCCTCGAGCACCGCTTCGAGCACCGGCGCCACGGCAAGCACGACCTCTTCGGGCGGCTTCCTGGGCACCAGCTCCATCGCCGGCATGTCGACCGGTGCTCTGATCGCCGTTGGTACTGCTGTCGCCGTCGTGGCTGCCGCCTCTTCGGACAACGGTACGACCACGACTCACTCGACCACCACGCACCACTGATCGCAACCGGGCGCCTGCGCGTCCCATTGCAGACAATTGCGAAGGTAAACGGCCGCGCTCGCGGTAATGCTGTTCAGTCAAGTGATTCTTGACCATCCGGATGGCATAGCGCTTTGACGTTGCCTTGACGGCCCGGCCGCAAATGCGCCCGGGCCGTCCGTTTTTCGGAAGCCTGAGCGGTCTTTCGCCCAAATGCGCTACGTTCACAGCGGCAAAATAAAAAATGCCGTTCATACTCAGCTGAACGGCATGAACGCGCTCGCTGCCGTTACCGGCTTGCGCGGAAGAAGAGGCACTACATTGCGCTCAGTCGAACACCTCGGCCTGCGTCAACAACTTGCCGGCCTGGTCCTTGGCCGCTAGCTGCGGCACGAAATCGATAGGCCATTCGATGCCGATGGCCGGATCGTTCCACAACAGGCTGCGCTCGTGCTCCGGATACCAGTAATCCGTCGTCTTGTACAGAAACTCTGCGGATTCGCTCAGCACGACGAACCCGTGCGCGAATCCCGGCGGCACCCAGAGCTGGCGATGATTGTCCGCACTCAGTTCCACGCCGACCCAGCGGCCGAAGGTCGACGACGATTTGCGCAAGTCCACCGCGACGTCGAACACACTTCCCTGGGTGACCCGCACCAGCTTACCCTGAGGATGCTGGATCTGGTAATGCAGGCCACGCAGTACGCCCTTGGTCGACTTGCTGTGATTATCCTGCACGAACTGGGCCTCGATGCCGGTCGCCTGAGCGAAATCACGGGCATTGAAGCTTTCAAAAAAGAAGCCGCGTGCATCGCCAAAGACTTTTGGCGCCAGCACCAGCACATCGGGTATGGCGGTCGGGGTAACGGTAAACGGCATAAACTCGACTTATTTCAACAGGTTCAAAAGATAAGCACCGTAGCCATTCTTGGCTAGCGGCACCGCAAGCCTCTGCAGGTCGGCGGCGCCGATCCAGCCCTGGCGATACGCGATCTCTTCCGGGCACGCCACCTGCAACCCCTGCCGTTTCTGCAGGGTTGCAATGAAGCTCGCGGCCTCCAGCAGGCTGTCGTGCGTACCGGTATCGAGCCAGGCAAAACCACGGCCCATGATCTCGACGTTCAGCTTGCCGCGCTCCAGATAGCAGCGATTGACGTCCGTAATCTCCAGTTCGCCCCGCGCCGACGGCTTGATATCGGCCGCCACGTTGCACACGTCGTTGTCATAGAAATACAGACCAGTCACGGCATACGACGACTTCGGCGCCTTCGGCTTTTCTTCGATGCTCAGCGCGCGCTGCCCGGCGTCGAACTCGACGACACCATAGCGTTCCGGGTCGTGCACGTGGTAAGCGAACACGGTGGCACTGTCCAAGCGCTCATTAGCGCTGTGCAATTGCTTCACTAGATCGTGGCCGTAGAAAATATTGTCGCCAAGCACAAGAGCGCTCGGGTCATTGCCGACGAAATCCTTGCCGATGATGAAGGCCTGAGCCAAGCCGTCCGGCGAGGGCTGCACGGCGTACTGGATGTTCATGCCCCAGCGGCTACCGTCACCGAGCAGGTCGGCAAAGCGTGGCGTGTCCTGCGGCGTACTGATGATGAGCACGTCGCGGATGCCGCTCAACATCAGCGTGCTGAGCGGATAGTAAATCATCGGCTTGTCATAGACCGGCATCAACTGCTTGCTGACGGCCTGCGTGACCGGATACAACCGCGTGCCCGAGCCGCCGGCCAAGATGATGCCTTTACGTTTGGTTTGGATCATGGCTGCCTCTCACAGGATTTGCTGGAGCACGTGGCGCACGCCTTCCTGCCACGGCGGAAGGACTAGGCCGAATGTCGTGCGGAATCGGGTCGTGTCGAGCCGCGAATTCAGGGGACGTTTGGCGGGAGTGGGATACTGCTCAGTGGCCAGCGGCGCAACGGCGTCGACGGTCGCCCTCAGCGTCTTGCCGGCCGCCAGCGCCTCGCCGATCACGAATTGCGCGTAGCCGTGCCAGCTCGTCTCGCCGCTGGCCGCCACATGATACGTCCCATACGGGAAGTTCATGTCGCCAGCGCTCGCGTACGCGCGCACGAGGTGGGCGCTCAGGTCCGCCAGCAGTGCGGCCGAGGTCGGTGCGCCGAACTGGTCCGCGACGACAGCAAGTTTCTCGCGCTCACCCGCCAAACGCAGCATGGTCTTGACGAAATTGCCGCCGTGCGCGCCGACGACCCAACTCGTGCGCAGGATCAGATGGCGTGGATTGGCCTCGGCCAGAGCTTGCTCGCCCTCGAGCTTCGTGCGGCCGTAGACGCTTCGCGGTTCCGGCGCATCCTCTTCCGTATAGGCACTCTGCTTCGTGCCGTCGAATACATAATCGGTCGAATAATGCAGCACCAGCGCCCCCAACTTTGCCCCCTCCTCGCCTAGAACGGCCGGGGCGGCGGCGTTGACGGCGTGCGCCGTTAACGCATCGGATTCAGCCTTGTCAACGGCCGTGTAGGCTGCTGGATTGACGATAACGTCCGGCGCGACCCGCCGCACGAGCTCGCGCAACGCGTCCGCATCGGCCAAATTACAGTCTTGCGTACCGACGGCAACGACTTCGCCGAGCGGTGCCAGTGCGCGCTGCAATTCGAAGCCGAGCTGGCCGTTCTTGCCAGTCAGGAGAATCTTCATTCAGGCACCGTATTGTTGGCCGACCCAGTCACGATAGCYGCCGCTCGTCACGTGCTGGACCCATTCCTGATTGTCGAGATACCACTGCACTGTCTTGCGGATGCCGGTCTCGAACGTCTCGGCCGGCTTCCAGCCCAGTTCGCGCTCAAGCTTGGTCGCGTCGATCGCATAACGGCGGTCATGCCCAGGACGGTCGGTCACGTACGTAATCTGGGTCGCGTACGACTGGCCGTCCGCACGCGGACGCAGTTCGTCGAGGATCGCGCACAGGGTACGCACCACGTCGAGGTTCGCCTTTTCGTTCCAGCCTCCGACATTATAGACCTCGCCCAGCCGACCGGCTTCGAGCACCCGCCGGATCGCCGAGCAGTGGTCCTTCACATAAAGCCAGTCGCGGACTTGTTGACCGTCGCCGTAGATCGGCAGCGGCTTGCCGGCCAGCGCATTGTGAATGCATAACGGAATCAATTTTTCCGGGAAGTGATACGGACCGTAATTATTCGAGCAATTTGTAGTCAGCACCGGCAGACCATATGTATGGTGGTAGGCGCGCACCAGGTGGTCGCTGGCTGCCTTGCTAGCCGAGTACGGGCTGTTCGGCTCGTAGCGGTTGGTTTCGCGGAAGGCCGGATCGTCCTTGGCCAGCGAGCCGTAGACCTCGTCGGTGGACACGTGCAGGAAGCGGAACGCAGCTTTCTCGTCGTCCGACAGTTCGCTCCAGTAAGCACGCACCGCCTGCAGCAAGTGGAACGTGCCGACCACGTTGGTCTGGATGAAGTCTTCCGGCCCGGAGATGCTCCGGTCGACGTGGCTTTCGGCAGCAAAGTTAATCACGGCGCGTGGCTTGTGTTCTTTCAGCAGTGCGCCGACCAGTTCGAAGTCGCCGATATCACCCTGCACGAAGATGTGGCGTGGATCGTCCTTCAGGCTGGCAAGATTTTCGAGGTTGCCGGCATAGGTCAGCTTGTCAAGGTTGACGACCGGCTCGCCGGACGTTAAGCACCAGTCCAGTACAAAGTTACTACCAATAAAGCCGGCGCTGCCGGTTGTTAAAATCATCTTCTACTCCGTATTAAATTTGATGACCGGAATGACGTGAGACACTCTCCCGGCCGAGCCAACCGTCGGCGCTAGCCCGGGAGCACATCAATATTCAATAAGTACCGCTCCAGCTTACACCGATCTGGCGTTGCCCCGGCGTGACACCAAAGGTCGAGCCAGTGTTGCCGCGCTGCGCTTGCCACAACCATCCGCCGACCGCCGTACCAATCACGCCGCCTGCAACAACGTCCGATACCCAATGCTGGCGGTTGGCTGTACGACCCAACGATCCGATAGCAGCCAAGCCATACAGCCATGGCGCATCGTATTCCAGGGCGAACGGTGTGACCGCAGCGAAAGCAATCGACGCATGATTCGATGGGAACGACGCATCCGAACGGCTTGTGGCCTTACCCCAGGTACCAACGTCCTCATACGGGCGAGCGCGGCGGGCCACGTTCTTGGCGCCGACCGACAGCGCCCCCGCACCGGCAATTGATTCCAGCGAAATCAGACCCATGTTCTGCATGCGGGCATCGCCGAGAAGGAACGCGGCACCTGCACCGCCGGCCAAGACGAATGGCAAATCCTTGCCGAAGTCGCCCCAGGCACGCAGGGCGCGCGACGCCTGGTGCTTTTTCATGAACCGGTCGACTGGCTTGTCCAGCAGCACCCCGCCGAGCAGTGCACCCCCTCCCAGCACAGCACCCTTCGCCCATTGCGGCAGCGTTGGCGTAGTCGATGCCGACTGCTCCAAGCGCCAGCGGAATTCCGGCCACGGGTTCGTCATCGGACGTACAGGTGGGTTGACGGCTGGTAGATTGCGTTCGTCGACTCGCTCGGCAAAATTACCCAGACCATCAAATGCAGTCATGTCGCGCCGCGGCCCCTCGATCATATCGTACAAGTCGCCAGGGCTGGCCACCATCTGGCCGACGTCGCGCGTCCATGGTGAAATGCCAAAGCCGGCCGTCGTTTGCGAGTCGAGCGGCAACATGGCATTGAGCGGTATCGACAGGAACACACCCTTATCGTTATACGGACTGGTTGGCGAGCCCGGAGTGGTGATGTCGTGACCGTTGGTCTTGGTGTACCACGCGCCCAATTCGATGCCCGACTGGAAGCGACGTTTGAACTCGAAGCGCACGCCGTCGTCCCGCGCGAGGAAGCGCCCAACCCGTGCTGTCGCCGTGATGTCGTAAGGCAGGCGATAGTGGAGCGCCCCCAGTGCAGTCACGGTCCGGTAATCGCGCTTGTCGAACCAGCCCTTGAAGCCGCGCTGCTGCAGCGCGTCGACACTGAGATCGATAGCCCAACGGCTGTCCTTCGGCAGATACAGTACCTGGCTGCCGAAGCCGCGATACATCTCCTCATAAAGTCCAGCGGAAAGGCGGGCATAAATGCGCTCTTCCGGATTCAGATACTGATTCAGCAACAAGCGGTTCAGCTTGAGTCGGTCGCCACGCTTGTAGTCGGCCACGTCGCTGCGAACGTGCGGCAGCAGGCTGTTTGACCGTTGCTTCACGYCTGAGACATTCTCCAGCACGTCCAGCTTGAGATCGCTGTTCAGGTACAAGCCAGCAGCCAGGCGCCGATCGTAGTTGGCGTTGGCGTAAAAATCGTAACGCAACGCACCGCTTGGGTCGTTGAAGAAAAGCGAAATCTTGGGCACGACCTTAAAACGATTCGCTTCACGATCTTCGGAGCTGACTTGGACGATGTCGCCTTCGTGCCCGACACGCAGACCCAGCTCACCGTCTCCCTGGATCGCGCCCAGCATATCCTGTCGGTCGTCAGCAGGCTTGTCCACCGGACCGGCATAACGAATATTCACGGTCTGCAGGAACAAATCGCGTCCCACCAAGCCTGTAAAATAATCGCTGAGGCGTTGCAGATCGTCGAATTCGTATGTCGCGATCGGCTGTTCCAGGCGGGTGTAAGTCACATGGATCGCGCGCGTGCCCTCTGGAGCGAACGCCAGCGCCGTCCGGGCGGCCCGACCGATGGCGCGGCCGAGATTCGAAATACGATTGTTGGTCAGGGTCAACTTGAGCGTACGTCCGTCGAGTTCGACACGGACGTTCTTGAAATCCTGCTTGATCAGCGCCGCCACCAGCGCAGAGCCAGCCGTTGGGTCCTGCTGCCACTGCACCGCCGTCACCCGCTCGGGCGCATCCTTGGGCTGGAAAGGCGGCGGCTCGAAGAGTTTCGGCACAAACTCGCGTTGATTGAAGGGAATACTGACGTAAGCGTTGGCGCTGAAGTGATCACGATTCCGGGCGATCTGGGCGCCAAGCCAGCCCCAGCGATATTCAATGCCGACAGCAGGGCCGTTCTTACGGAGGGCGGCGCCACTCTGCTGCGCAAGGTGATCATTGCGATAATCGTTGGCGTCATATTCTGCGACAACGGCCCATTGCGGCGCCGAAACAGGCGCCCAGCGCGCACCGGCAAACAAACCGCTTGGCCGTTTGTTGCCGTAACCAATGCTGGCCTCGAAGTTATGCATTGTGCCAAACGACTTCGACGCGACAAGGTACCGCCCCTTGAACAGTTCAGTGCCCAGCAGATCGGTCGCGCCGAACGATATCGCAGGCAACAGTCCACCTTCATCGCGCAAACGCAGCTTGACATCGGCGACCTTATCCTTGTAGCGGCCATAGCCGGTTCCATAGGAACGATCTGAGGTATCAAACGCCGGCAAGCCGGTGATCGATACATAACGCCCAGTCACCTGCAGGAAAGGCAGGAAAGTAGCGCTTACCCAAGTGCTCCCATAGGGGCTATCGTAGCTGTAGCCAGTACTGAATGTGCCGTCGCGTTCGGTCCACGCACTTGGCATATTGATGTACCCGGACTGCCCCTGAAGCGTGGGAGTAGCGGCATAAGCCTGGGCAGCACCCAGCACGAGACAACCGCAGCATGAATACTTAGCGTAATTTTGGATTAATTTGAGCACTACAACTACCCAGCACGGACAACGAAAACGGTAAGAGCACTGGCGCAAAACTGCCGGACGCAAAAAAGTAAGTTTATCATTTGCAACTGCGAGCGCCAAGCTTTATTCCATATGCCGCCCGTAGCGCCATCCTCATCGCAACATCAACTGCCGGTTGAACACAAAGAATTCATCAGGGAAAAATTCTATCCAAATCTATCCATCTGTTCAATAAAGCCAAGATACCAGCATCTGCCTCCCCACCTGTTTGCCATAAGTTGCCATCCCGACCATCATCTGTGTCTGTCGTGTTTTAGTTGCGGTCATAAAATTTACATTGCACAACTGCGCTATGATTCATACAATGACACATTGGGCTCGCAGGCCGGCCCCACGCATTGGTAGTCCTACGGCTCGGATACCTCATGATCGCTTATATGATATCCGGCATCATATTATTGGCCASCCCATGACCTTATCCGCCCCTCATTCCTTGGATGGCATGCCGTAATAGCCGGCAAATTCAGATGAAACCGACAGAATCGATTTTCCTTCCAAAAACAAAATGGTATTGCAGTCACCGCTTTGAAAAACCGCAACTGATTTGCACCGATTTTATTTCGATGTCGCTGGCATTTGCAATAGCCGCGATTATGGCTGCGCCATTTCACGGCACTTCCATTTCTTCCGCGGATGTGTGGAAGCCCGTACTCAGTTTGGGACAAGCCGAGATCTACCTGATGCTGACGGCATTGTCGACTGCGGTATTCTGGGGAAAAGGGCATTATTCGAAACGAAAACCTTTTGCGAATGAGATTAAAGATGTCCTCCAAGTGACGTTAGTGGTGGCAGCCCTTGACGTAACCTTTTTATTCCTGTCGAAATTCCAATTTTCGCGTATCACCGTCCTGTTTACCTGGACTACTGCCCCGGTTCTGCTGGTTATGCTGCGCTGGCTCATCAAGAGAACATTGATGGCCCTTGGCGGTTGGACGCGCCCAATGGTTATTATCGGATGGGGCGAAAATGCGGTCGAGACCGCCCTGGCGTTCAAGAGCGAATCGCTAATGGGTTTACGACTGGTGGCGTTTCTTATTCCGCCTGGAAAACACAAGCTGAAGCATGAGTTGACCGACAAGTTCGGCACCTTGATCCCGTCGATCCCACTGGGCGAAGACGCAACACACACGATTCGCCAACTCGGCAATCCCCACGTTGTGTTTGCGCTCGAACAAGGCGGCATCGAAACTTACCAAGACCTGATTCAGCAACTGAGCCGAAACAACAACAACGATGTGCAAGTGGTTCCAGCTCTGCGGGGCTTGCCTCTGTATGGCATGGAAGCGAATCACTTCTTTGCGCACGAGGTTTTGATTCTTACGATGCGCAACAACCTGGCGCGTCGACTCCCTCGCCTGATCAAACGTTGCTTCGACCTGGTTGTTTCGATTTCGGTCCTCGTGCTCGGCTCACCGCTTTTCCTGTTTATCGCGTTCAAGGTTGGAAAGTCTGGCCGACCAATTTTCTTTGGACATACCCGCATCGGGCAGCACAACCAGCCGTTCAAGTGCTATAAATTTCGAACCATGGCACCGAATGCGGACAAACTGCTGGCGGAGCTGCTGGCCAGCAGTACTGAAGCCCGCGCAGAGTGGGAGCGCGACTTCAAGCTCAAGAATGACCCCCGGATTACGCCAATCGGTCACTTCCTGCGCAAAACCAGCCTGGACGAGATCCCGCAATTATGGAACGTACTGAAGGGCGACATGAGCCTGGTCGGTCCGCGCCCAGTGGTGACCGCCGAGCTCGAACGTTACGGTAATCAGGTCGAGTATTATCTTGAAGCGAAGCCCGGTGTTACCGGGTTGTGGCAGATTAGCGGGCGCAACGACGTCAGTTACGACACACGTGTCTACCTGGACGCTTGGTATGTCAAGAACTGGTCGCTGTTCAACGATATCGTTATTCTGTTCAGAACTGTAAAAGTAATTTTCCGAAGAGACGGCGCCTATTGACGGTAGCTCTAGAATGAAGCGGCGCGATCGGGCGCCGCCATGCCGACCAAACATGGCCGTGCCCGAATGCCGGCTCCGCCGCTTCCTTTCTTACAACCAGCCAGCCGCAGACGCGAACACCAGCACCGCACGGTCGCTGAAGCGGCGCCGACCATTCCAGGCACAAAACCAGGCCAGCTTCGCGCGGCGCACGACCGAATCGCGTGCACCCAACACACCCCGCAGACGGTGGATGGCATTAGGTCCAGGTTTGGCCAGCATGTAGATCTGCGTGGCGGCCAGCACTTGTTTCCGGTACCAGCCATTCCTGACGAGTTCGAGGCGCCTGCTGATCGACGCCAGACCGCCGCGCGAACCGATTTCATTGCCCTCATGCTGGCGATAGCGCATCTTTGGCGTCGCGTCGAAATACCACTTGAGCCCCCAGGCGCGGCTCAGAAGGTAAATCAGCCAGTCGTGGTAATGCAGGGTTTCGACCGCGTCGGCATGATCGTTGCAGAACGTCCGTACCCTCGTAAAAAAACCGGCCGGCATTACGAAGGTGCAACCCTGCCCCGCGCCTTCGAACAGGAAATCGCCGCCGCTGGTCACTGGCCGCTGCGCTATTACGCGCTCGCGTCCGTCCGGCCAGAACGAAGTCACCGAACAGGAATACCCGGCCGCGCCGCTGGTTTGTAGCGCAGCAGTGGCGGACTGAAGCTTGTCAACGGCCCAGATGTCGTCCTGGTCCGCCAGCGCGACGAAATCGAATTCCGCTGGATCTGCAAATCGATACAGGCGCCTGAAGTTGGCGCCGGCCGAGCCGCTCGGCCGGCCCCATGCATGCAGTGCGACCCGCGCATCGTTGCCCCATTTTTCCTGGACTAGGCTGCGCGTAACATCTTTCGACAAATCGTCACCAATCAGGATGCTGACTTCGACCCCGCGTTGCGCCAGGATCGATTCGACCTGTTCGCTCAGCCACGGCGCGCCGTTATAACTTGCCAGGAGAACTAGCACCCGCGGCAACGCACGGATGTTGTCGTCTTGCTGCTCTGCTACTGATGCCATATTTCAATATAATTTGATTAAACCTGTGTGCAGGGCTGGATCACCCCAACGTTCTCGCCGGACGACGCCGGCTCGCAAACAGCACGGCGCGCAGCATCGTGATGCGCATTTCAATTTTCTTTCCCAGGCTGTAACGCGATTTTTCGCCCGTCGGAGAGTGATTTGCGCCGTGCCGGCGGTAGTACATCGAGGGTTCCTGCACCCGGCTGACCACGAAAAAGCGCTCGGCCAGAAGGCCCAGATACCAGTCATGCCACTGGATCCCACTGTAAAACGGCAGGGCTAGGCTGAGCACGTCGCGCCGGAACGCCATGCAGCATCCGATATAACTGTTCTTGCCCAGATTGCGCCAGAAGCCACGGCGCACGCCGATCGCTTCGGCAATCGTCACTCCCAGCGGGACCAACTGTGCATCGACCACGAATCCGTTCAGCAGGACCAGGTCGGCCTTAGCCAGTTCGCTGCGGATTTGCGCAAGGCGTCCTGGCAACCAGACATCGTCCTGGTCGCATAGTACGAACTGCTCGGCGCCACTTTCGTACGCAGCGGCCAGCGCACGCTCAAAGTTGGGCACCACACCACCGACGCGTGAAGTGGCGACGACGATGACGTCATGGGACAGCGAAGTGGCAATCGCGACGGTCTCATCGCCCGACCCATCGTCGGACAAGTAGATCTTATCGCCCGGAAGCAGCTGCGGCACGATTGAGCTGATCTGCTCCGCGATGTAGGCTGCGCCCTGATAAGAAGCCAGACATACGGCAATTCGTGTCATGCGGATGTCCTTTGATCGGCGTCTGCCACAAACAGATATTTCTTAAATACGTACAAGAAAAACAGCTGGAAAATGACCGGCAGGTAAAAGAAGAAGTTTTCGAAAAAGGAAAACATGAAACAGAAATACATGACGGAATAACTGGTAATGGCGACGAAAGTGCGTTCGCCCCGCACCCGTTTCCTGTACGCTTCGATCCCTTGGCAAAAGCAGAAAAAAATCAGCCACAGGCCGATGATGCCGAGATCACGGTACAGTGGCGTAACAAAGGAGCCGACGGTGAATTGGGATATTTCAAGCAGGTCTTCGGCATGGTCCGAAGCCGGCCGCAGGAACGACGGAATGACTTGCGAGAACGAACTGAAATCGAGGTAAGGCGGCCCGGCATTGACAGCATTATCCAGGTTCAGAAGATTGAAATAAAAGTAAGCATACATCCAGATTCCCGCCTTTGGCACCCATCTGTATTGATCCGTAATCTTCGCCAAGTCGGTAATATCCTTGCCGACGCGTATGTCACCAATCACACCGAACAGGAACAGCGTGATCGAGGCCATCACGACGATGCGGGTGGTGGTGACGCGCTTGCATATCAAGTTGAAGACGACGAACGATTCCACCAGCAACGAAATAATGTTCTGGCGCGTCATAAAAAACAAAAAGATGCAGATTACGAGAAAAAAAACATTCCGGTAGAGGGCCTTGCGTTCGATCATCCAGAGATAAAACGCGGTAATGCCAAGTGCGTTGGCGAAAGCATTGAAAAAACCGTAGACCCCTTTGATGCCGAAAGTCATGTAGCCGCTGTCTCCAGTCAACAACAAATGAATCAACGGTATATAACCTGCTACCGCGACGTTGAGCACAGCCAGCGACAGCAATACACTCACCAAAGCGCGAAAGCGTCCTGGCCTGGCGACAGCGTCGTCACGGCGGCCCAGCGCCACCGGCAGACGCACCGGGGGAATAAATGCCGCGGCAATCGCAATCAGCGATACCACGACAGTAATCGTGCGTGGAGTGACGTCGCGGCTGTATTCAGAAATTCCGAGCGTGCCGAAAACCAGGATCATGAACCACGGCACCGTAAACGCCACCCAGGCGTTAGTCAGGTCGCACCGGTACACGACGAACAGCAGGCCGACAATGACCAAGCTAACCTGGGTCACAAGGTGCACGTCCAGATCGACGCTGCAGATCAATATAATCCACAGCAGAGGCAAGATGCGCAGCGCGCGTAGTAAAAACGATTCAGGCGACATCGGCCATACAGTTTTATGAATTGCAGTTGAATGGAGCATCAACTGGTGGGTTATCGGACGGGCATGGGGCCAGGGGCCCGAACTTGCATCACGCGTCTCGCTTCAGCAACAAAACACCCAGAGATGGCCAGGATCGCTGC
The DNA here is from genome assembly GCF_056404615.1 of Massilia sp. P2_C2. Taxonomy (NCBI): domain Bacteria; kingdom Pseudomonadati; phylum Pseudomonadota; class Betaproteobacteria; order Burkholderiales; family Oxalobacteraceae; genus Massilia; species Massilia sp. P2_C2. The sequence goes on from NZ_JBFUDR010000112.1 coordinate 16,457, forward strand.
CGCCAATCCCGACCTCAAGACATTTAGAAGGCGTTCTTGGCTCGGTGGTACCTCCGGTACAACAGCCGGATCGAGCACCTGTATGATTGCTACGTCTTGCGCAAGAACCATTCGCGCCAGTTCATGTCGCACGGCAATCAGATCGTAAATTTGCCGTGAATCATTCAGATTTCGCACCAATTGCGTCGCGGCGGACGCGCCAGCGGCCTTGGCGTCGTTCACGTCGTCGATCCCAGTGCCGCTAGACAATTTGGCGAGCGCCGCTTGCAAACTCTCGAGCTCATGCCGGGCTCGCATATATTCTGGATTCTGTCCACTCAGAAAGCCACTGACAGCATCGATCTTTACATTCTGTTCGGAGATTCGCGCACGCAGGCTGGCGATGTTGCCGGCGATGGCGTTGGCGCTGTCGACCGCACTCGCCATGCCGTGCCGCTCCATCTCCTGATGAAGCGCTTGCTCCGCGGCGGCGACGTTCTGGCCCGCGGTCACCAGTTCCTTCGCAAAAAACTGCCGCTGCTGTGCCGCCACGTTGACCTCGGCACGGCGCGCCACACGGTTCAGTTCAGCGATATAGGCATCAACCAAGCCGGCAGCGCGTTCGCGGTCGCTATCTTCTACGGTAATCTCGATGAAACCATCCTTTCCAGCGACGACGGTCGTACGGTCCCTCAGCATCCTGCGCGCGTTCTCGCGGGAATTGGTGCCATACATTTTTTCCAGATTAAACCGTACGATCAAGGCGTCGACAACAGTATTGCTTTTGAGGATTCCAACATAAAAAGTCGCGGGCGTCTTCCCGCCGGCGATTGCGCTGCCTCTGCCCGTCACGCCGAAGTCCGACGCCAGTGCCAGCAAGCTGATCTGCGCCCCTTGCGAAGGCAACAATTTAGCGCTGGCGATGTATTCATCCGGCCGCACGAAACTCCACACGAGCGCAAACACCATGCCGGCAAACGAGAACGCAGCGATGAACTTTTTGTAGCGCGCAAGAAAAATCAGCAATTTTAACAAGCTGAATTCTTCCTGTGCGAGCGCAGTGTTATAGGACATACTGGCGTACTTCACTTGGACAGGCGCATCGATGGACAATTGATGTATCCGCAGGCGCAGGCGGGTTGCCGGACCTGTAGAAAGTAAGGGTACGCGCCAGCGGAACGGGATTAAGCACGCTATGTTACCTGACTTTATTTAAAAGCGGAAACGTCAGCCGGCAGTACCGCGCGCGCATGGTCAAGCAGCGAAGCCCGCGCAGCAATCGTCGAAGTCAGAGCACGGATGCCGGCGGCCCCAAGCGCCTCCAGACGGGCCCGATCGGCCAGCAAGGCGGCGATGGCGCGCGCTGCCTGGTCGGGAACGTCGCGATCGATGCGCAGGGCAATACCTGTCAGGAAGTCAATGCCGGCCAGGGATTCCGCAGTTGCGGCGGAGGGCAAACCGTAGGAAGCCGCCTCAAGCATCTTGATCTTGATGCCAGCGCCGAGGACCACCGGGCACAGGAACAGAGCCGCCGTGCGGTGCAATTGATCCAGCATCTGGTCTGACACGAAGCCATGGAAAGTCGCCCCCTCTGGAACGGAGCTTGGACGCATTTCTTCCGAACTGGTGCCGACGATATCCAGCGTAATATCCTGATCAAGCGCCAGCAGGGCCGGCAGTAAACGTTCGACCAGCCATTCAATTGCATCCTTATTGGGGAAATACTTGGCTGATCCGACGAAGAGCAAGCGCTTACCGCCGGGATAGCTCCACTGCGGCGTTTTCAGTTGTGGCAATTCTGGCCATAGCACGACTTTTGCCGCCACCTGCTGCATGGCCGGTAGTGCCGCGTCGGCAGCACCTATCAGGACTACCCTGGTGGACAGCGTCAGCAGTTCCGTTTCGACACGGCGCATGCGCGCAGCTTCGATACGCGCGACCAGGCGACGCAACGAGAAAGCTGGCAAGCGCGCTGCAGCCTGGTCCAGGACTGCGCTTTCGACGTTATGCGCGATATACACCAAAGG
>NZ_JBFUDR010000113.1:0-25168 GCF_056404615.1 Massilia sp. P2_C2
GATTCATAGGGCGGATGGCGGACACGGCTGCGTCCGCGACTGTCCGCACCTACTCCGGACGGACAGTGCGGACGGTTTGATATGACGGTCTTGATATTCCGGAAAGCAGCCATACTTTCTTGCCAACAATAATCTGGCCCCGCCGAGGAAAGTCGCGCATGAGTTCTTTCATATCCCGTCTGTTGACGCCCTCCGACGCCGAGCCGGACGACCAGCTCTTCACGCCGGACGAGGTGGCCGCGCTGTGCGCCGCCGTCCCGCCGGATGCCGGCGACGTCGTGGACGACGCGACCTGGCGCGACCTGCTGCTGCCGCGTTACACGGACGGCCTCGCGGCCGGGACGAGCATCTTCGGGCGCCAGGTGCTGGAGCGCGACTTGCGCGGCGGCCTGGATGCCACCGCCGTGGCGGCGCGGCGGGTGCGCGTGCAGGCGTTGCTGGACGATCCCACGCAGCTGGACGCCCTGCGGCGCAAGCTGGCCTGCCTGCGCCATGCGGACATCGAGGTGGCCACGCTGCTGTTCGCGGACACGCAGCCGGCCCGCCCCGGCTGGGTCGGTTGGCTGCTCTGGCTCCCCGTGCTGCTGGTAGCATCGATCGCCGCGGCGCTGCTCATATCTCCATGGGGCTGGCTCGGCGTGGGCGTCGCCATGTATTTTCTCGTGACGGTGCGCCTGCGCTACCATGACCTCATCGACCGCTGGACCCGCTCGTTGCGCGCACTGCAGATGCTGCTGCGCGCCTGTTCTCTGCTGGGCGGCGGCGTGCATCCGCTGCTGGACGAGGCCCGCGGCCTGTCCGTGGCGCTGGACGGCAAGGGTGCGTTCCTGTCGGGCCAGAATGGCGTCGGCAAAAGCACCTTGCTGCGCATGCTGGGACTGAACCTCGTGGTGGCGCGCGCGTTCGGCTTCGGCTACGCGGCGCAGGCCAACCTGCCGGCGCTGCCGGTCGTCGCAGCATGCAGAACGAGGACTCGCTGCTCGGCGGCCAGAGTCTGTATATCGCGGAGCTCACGCGTGCGCGGACGCTGCTGGAGCGCTCGCGCGGGGAGCAGGCCGTCGTCTGCCTCGTCGACGAGATCTTCCGCGGCACGAACCACGAGGAATCGGTGTCGGCCGCGGCGGCCGTCGTCGACGAACTGGCGCGGCATGCGCTGGTGGTCGTGTCGTCGCACAACCTCGTGCTGGGCTCCCTGCTGGCACATGCGCTGGCGCCGTGGCGCATCGTGCGTGGTGGCGATGGTGGGCTGGTGCTGGAACCGGGCGTGCTGGGGCGCATGAACGGTGTGGCGTTGCTGGCCGAGCACGGGTTCGACGAGGCCGTACAGCGCCGGGCGGAGCAGGTGGCGGCGTGGTTGGCACAACAACGGCAAAATTCGGGGTCAGAAAATTCGGGGTCAGAGCATAATTTTCGGCTGCCCGTCGCTGAAATGACGGAGGTTGGCGGCGCGTACAGTGCAGATGGCTGTGCGTTGGCGATAACCCGAAAAATTAATGTGCTCTGACCCCGAATTTTAGAGCTGGCGGGCGAGGTAGGCCCGCCATCCGCCGAACTGGCTGATGTCGGTCGCACCTGCGATCGCAGCCGGCTCGCAGATGAACCCCTTGACCCAGCGCCCATCCGCCAGTTCGAGCGAGCCGATGCCCAGCGGCTGCGGGATCTCGGCCACGAATTCGCCGAAGCGGCGCAGCGGCAGTTCCCACACCTCGACCGCGATCGCCGTGCCGTTGCCGTCGACGCGGGCCAGGCCCGGCTTGGGTGGCGTCGTGCCCGGCAGCGCGTACAGGCGGTAGCGTGGCGCCGTATGCGTGGCCATGACCTTGCGCGCGCCCCGTTCCAGCAGCTGCCAGTTCAGCGGCTGGCCTTCCAGGTGGGCACCGACGACGGCGACTTGCACGGTGGGTTCGCAGAATGGCAGCGGATCCGCGGCCAGCGCGTTCGCGTCCGCACCGCCGAGCAGCGTCGCGGCGGCCGTCGCCAGCAGGTGGTCGCTGCCGGCGGTGCCGATCAGGGTGACGCCGGCCGGCAGGCCGTCCGCGCGCGCCTGTCCCGGCACGGCCAGCGCGGCCATGTCGAAGAAGTTCACGAAGTTCGTGTAATAACCCAGCTGCGAGTTCAGTTCCACCGGGCGTTCGAGCACGTCCGCGATGCGGTGCATGGTCGGCGTCGTGGGTACGAGCAGGAAGTCGTAGTCCGCCAGCGCGTCCTCGGCCGCGCGGCGCAGCACCGCCAGCTTGTACTGGCCGTGGAATGCATCCGTGGCGTCGTAGCCGTTGGCCTGGTCAATGATGCCGGCCACCACCGGATGCGCGGCGTCGGGTTGCGTCTCGATGAATGCGCCGACGGCGGCGCGGCGTTCGGCGACCCACGGCCCCTGGTACAACAGGGCTGCGGCGTCGCGGAACGCCGTGTAGTCCACCGTGCCGAACGTGCAGCCCGGCAGGTCGCGCAGGCGCGCCAAGGTCGCCTCGAAGGCCGTTTGCGCGGCGCTGTCGCCGAAGAATTCCAGCTGTGCGGGCACGGCGATGCGATAGCCGCGCCGGCGCACGCCCTGCGGCGGGATGCAGCGCGAGTACGGGTCCTGCGCGTCATAGCCTGCCGCGACCTGCACGACCTTCCACGCGTCGGCGACGTCTGGCGCGAACACGGAGACGCAATCGAGCGTGCGGCAGGCCGGCACCACGCCGCGCGTGCTGAGCAGTCCGCGCGTGGGCTTGAGGCCGACGATGCCGTTCAGGCCCGCCGGCACGCGGCCGGAGCCGGCCGTGTCCGTGCCGAGCGCGAAGGCAGCCATGCCCAGTGCGACGGCGACGGCCGAGCCGGAACTGGAGCCACCCGACACATAGGCCGGATCGATGGCGTTGCGCACGGCGCCGTACGGCGAGCGCGTGCCGACGAGCCCCGTCGCGAACTGGTCCAGGTTCGTCTTCCCGACCAGCAGGGCGCCGGCCGCGACGAGCTTGTCCACCACGGGGGCCGACTGGTCGGGCACGTAGGCGAAGCCGGGGCAGGCGGCCGTGGTGGGCATGCCGGCGACGTCGAGGTTGTCCTTGACGGCGAACGGAATGCCCAGCAGCGGCAGGCGCGCCAGCGCGGCGGCGCCTTCGGCCGCCAGCACGGCGTCCAGTGTGCGTGCCTGCGCGCGCAGGGCGTCGTCGTCCACGCGGCTGATCCAGATCTCGGGACGGTCGGCGGCGGCGATGCGCGCCAGCACCTGCTCGATGCAGCCGCTGGGCGTCGATGCGCCGCTCAAATAGGCGGCGTGGGTGTCGATGATCGTCATGATGTCTCGCGAATGAATCGGATCAGAAGCCGTAGCTGAGCGATGCCAGCAGGCGGTTGCCCTGCTTGACGCCGAAGCGGTTGTCGCCGCCGATCAGGCCTTGCAGGCCCCACGTGAAACCGGTGGCGCCGATCGGCTGCGTGAAGCCGACGGTGAGATGGCGCCATCCGCCCGATGCCGGCGCGCCGCCCGCGAAGCAGCCGTTGACGATGAAGCTCGTGCCGGCGGCGCAGCCGGTGCCCGTCAGCGTGTCGACCGTGCCCAGGTAACGGCCTTCCTTGTGGTACGTGTAGAAGCCGAGCGTGGCGGACAGGGTGATGTCGTAGGCGACCGGCTGGCTGGCCCCGAGGGTCCAGTAGGTGTCGCCCTTGTTGCCCCAGACGACGTCCTTGAGCAGCGTCTGCGCCGTCACGGTGAACGCGCCGTAGTTGGCGCCCAGCTTGGTCTCGAAGGCGTTGGAATCGCCGCCGTTGACGTAGTAGTAGCCCGTCAGGCCGACCGTGTAGCCGAAGTCCCCGGCCTTGCCGTTGTAGCCGCCGTAGAAGTCGTTCTCGATCGACTTCCTGTCCTGGAAGTTGGCGACGGCACGGTTCGAATACGATTCGGCCAGACGCTTGTACGAGTAGTTGATCTGCGAGGCCCAGTAGCCCAGGTAGACGCCGGACGGGTGGGTCCAGTCCACGCCCCACTGCAGTACCGGACGATTCGATTCCGGCGCGTCGGCGCCTTCGTTGCCCAGGCCCGGCAGGCCGGGGCCATAGGTCGAGGTGACACCGCGCAGGACGTACTTGTTGACGAGGTCGACGTGACCGGTGAAGGCGGGCGCGGCCGCTGTTGCCGATCCTGGGGCGTCTTCGGCCTGGGCAGCGCCGGCGAGCAGCAGCGTGGCGATGGCGAGGATGATCTTCTTGTCGTGCATGTGGGGCTCCTTGTTTTGGATGAGGGGCTGGTTCAGGGGGCTGCAGTAAAGATGGCGATGCGCTGGCCGGCGGCGACGGGCTTGCCTTCGGTGACGAGCCATTCGTCCAGCACGCCGGGGCTGGTGGCGATGACGGGGATTTCCATCTTCATCGATTCGAAGATGGCCAGCGTGTCGCCTTCGCGCACGGTGGCGCCGGGCGGCACGACGATCTTCCAGACGCTGCCCGGCACCACGGCCGACAGGTACTGGCTGCCGGCGGGCAGGTCGGCCAGTTCGCCGGGCTCTAGGCTGGCTTCCTCGCAAACCCAATCGGCCTGGCCGCTCGTGCGCCAGCGTTCGCGCTCGGCTTCGAACGCGGCCTGCTGGCTCGTCTTGAACGCGGCGATGGAGTCCGCTTCGCGTGCGAGGAAGGCGTTGTAGTCGGCCAGCGAGAACGTGGTCTCTTCGATGCGCACATCGAAGCGGCCGAGCGGGAAGTCGCGCCGGTGGTCGAGCAGCTGTTCTTCCGTCACCTCATAAAAACGGATCTGGTCGAAGAAGCGCAGCAGCCACGGTTTGCCGTCGCGGAAGCTGGCCGTCTGGCGGTAGCGGTTCCACATCTGCACCGTGCGGCCGACGAACTGGTAGCCGCCCGGGCCTTCCATGCCGTACACGCACAGATAGGCGCCGCCGATGCCGACCGCGTTCTCCGGCGTCCACGTGCGCGCCGGGTTGTATTTCGTCGTGACGAGGCGGTGGCGCGGGTCGACCGGCGTCGCGACCGGCGCGCCCAGGTAGACGTCGCCCAGGCCCAGCACCATGTAGCTGGCCTTGAACACGACGTCGTACACGTCGTTCACGGACGCCAGGCCGTTGATGCGGCGGATGAATTCGATGTTGCTGGGGCACCAGGGCGCGTCCGGGCGCACCGTCGTCTCGTATTTCTGGATCGCGAGCCGGGTCTGCGTATCGTTCCAGGCCAGCGGCAGATGCACGATGCGCGACGGGACCACCATGTCCTCGACCGTCCCCTGTGCCGCGAGCAGCGCACCGACCTGTCCCAGCAGACGGGCAGCCGGCAGCCGGCGGTGGTCGAAGTGGACCTGCAGCGAGCGGATGCCGGGCGTGAGGTCGACGACGCCGTCGAGGCGCGCGTCTTCCAGCGCGCACATCAGCGCGTGCACGCGGAAGCGCAGGTTGATGTCCAGCGCGAGTTCGCCGAATTCCACCAGCAGGTCGTCGTCGCCGGCGCGGCGGAACACGACGCGGGTGCCGTCCGGCAGCGCCGCTTCGCCCGCGATGGCCGGTTGCGCCAGGCCTTCGGCCGATGCTGGCGGCGACCACAGAGGCGACGCGTCCGTGCGGTCGAACACGGCTTCCAGCGCCGCGCGCAAGGTTGCCGCCTGGTCGACGGAGACGCGGTGGAAGCGCACCGTATCTCCAGGTTTCAGCTGGCCCATCTTCCATAGGTCGCTCGATACGATCACGGCGGGGCACACGAAGCCGCCCAGGCTCGGGCCGTCCGGGCCCAGGATCACGGGCATGTCGCCGGTGAAGTCGATCGAGCCGATGGCGTAGGCGTTGTCGTGGATGTTCGACGGATGCAGGCCGGCCTCGCCGCCGTCCGTGCGGGCCCAGCGCGGCTTCGGTCCGACGAGGCGCACGCCGGTGCGGCTGGAATTGAAATGCACCTGCCAGTCCGTGCCGAAGAACATGGCGATGTCGTCATCGGTGAAGAAGTCCGGCGCGCCGTGCGGGCCGTAGTGAACGGCGATGTCCCAGTGGTGCGCGTATGCCGGGATCGCAGCGGCCGCGAGTTCGGACGGACGTGCCGGCACGGGCTTCAGCTTGAGCATGTCGCCGGCGCGTACGGCACGGCCGCCGTGCCCGCCGAACTGGCCCAAGGTGAACGTCGCACGGCTGCCGAGATACGCCGGCACGTCGACGCCGCCCGCGAACGCGAGGTAGGCCCGCACGCCGGCGCCGCGCACGCCTGCGAAACGCAGCGTTTCACCGGCGGCGATGGCGTGCACGCTCCAGTTGGCGAGTTCGCGCTTGCCATCCGTACCGGCGACGCTGGCCCCGAGGTTGGCGCCGGCCAGCGCGATCGTGCATGCGCAGTTGAAGCGCAGCGTGGCGCCCTGCAGGGTCATTTCCAGCGTGGGCGCGGCGGCATCGTTGCCGAGCAGGTGGTTCGCCACGCGGTGCGCGTATGCATCCATCGGACCGGACGGCGGAATGCCCACGGCCCACAGGCCCTGGCGGCCCGGGTAGTCCTGCACGGTCGTCTGGATGCCGCCGTCCAGCACTTCGACCGTCTGCGGCGTGAAGTCCATCGCGGCCAGCATCTGCGTGATCTGGCGGCCCGCGACGAAATCGCCGTAGCGCAGGATGCGCGCGAGGTAGGCGAGATTGGTCTCGATGCCGTCGATGCGCGACGTCTCCAGTGCGCGTGTCAGTTGGTCCACCGATGCGGCGCGGCTGTCCGTCTTGACGATCAGCTTGGCCAGCAGCGGGTCGTAATAAGGGCTGACGGTGACGCCGCGCTCGACCCACGTGTCGACGCGCAGGCCGGGCGCGAATTCGACGGCCGTCAGCACGCCGGAGCAGGGCTGGAAGCTGCGCGCCGGGTCTTCCGCATACACGCGCAGCTGCATCGCGTGGCCGCTCGGCACCAGCGACGCCTGCGCGGGCAGCGTGAGCTCGCCGGCAGCCGCGCGGATCATCCATTCGACGAGGTCGATGCCGAACACTTCCTCCGTCACGCCGTGTTCGACCTGCAGGCGCGTGTTCACTTCGAGGAAGTAGAACGCGCCCGTGTCGGCGTCCAGCACGTATTCGACGGTGCCGGCCGACAGGTAGTCGATGGCCGCGCCCAGGCGCACGGCGGTCGCGGCCAGCGCGTGGCGCGTGGCGTCGGACAGGCCCGGCGCGGGCGTCTCTTCGATCACCTTCTGGTTGCGGCGCTGGACGGAGCAATCGCGCTCGCCCAGCGACACGACGTTGCCGCGGCCGTCGCCGAAGATCTGCACCTCGACGTGGCGCGCGCGCTGCACGAATTTTTCCAGGTAGATGCCGCTGTTCTTGAAGTTGTTCTCGGACAGGTGACGTACGGACGCGTAGGCACCGGCCAGCTCGTCGTCGTCGCGGCACAGGCGCATGCCGATCCCGCCACCGCCCGCGGTACTCTTGAGCATGACCGGATAGCCGATGCGGCGCGCTTCGGCGAGCGCTGCCTCGACACCGTCCAGCAGGCCGGTGCCCGGCAGCAGCGGCACGTCGGCCTGCTGCGCCAGTTCGCGCGCCGTGTGCTTCAGGCCGAAGTCGCGCATCTGCTTCGGCGTCGGGCCGATGAACACGATGCCGGCCGCGGCGCACGCCTCGGCGAAGCCCGCGTTCTCGCTCATGAAGCCGTAGCCGGGGTGGATCGCCTGGGCGCCGGTCCGGCGCGCGGCGTCCAGCACGCGCTCGGCCGACAGGTAGCTCTCGGCCGCCGCCGCCGGGCCCACGCACACGGCTTCGTCGGCCAGGCGCACGTGCAGCGACTCGACGTCGGCCTCGGAATAAATGGCAACGGTCTTGATGCCGAGGCGGCGCGCGGTGCAGATCACGCGGCAGGCGATTTCGCCGCGGTTGGCGATCAGGATCTTGTCGAACATGGCGAGTCTCTCAGGCGGCATCCCAGATCACGAAGCGGACCGGGGTGGGGTTGTAGGCATTGCACGGGTTGTTCAGCTGCGGGCAGTTCGAGACCAGCACCAGCACGTCCATCTCGGCGCGCAGCTCGACGTACTTGCCGGGCGCGGACAGGCCATCCTCGAACGACAAACCACCCGCTTCCGTCACCGGCACGTTCATGAAGAAGTTCACGTTCGGGACCAGGTCGCGCTTGTTCATGCCGCTTATTTCAGCTCCATTTTTGGCGCGGGCGAGGGCCAGCAGGTAGTTGTCGCGGCAGCTGTGCATGAATTTCTTTTGCAGCGCGTAGCGCACCGTGTTGCTCTCGGCCGCGCAGGCGCCGCCCAGCGTGTCGTGGYGACCGCAGGTGTCGGCCACGATGGACAGCATCGGACGGCCGCGGTTCGAATACAGCACCGAGCCGGTCGACAGGTAGATGCCGCCCTGGCGCTGCAGGGTGTCGGTGACGCTGTAGCTCTCGGCCGTGTCGGCCGCGTTGTAGAAGATCGTGTCCACGGCCTGGTTGCCTTCCAGGTCGACGATGCGCAGCATCTGGCCGCGTTTGAGCTCGTGCAGCCAGGGTTCGCCGGCCGGCAGGTCGTGGATGGCCAGGGCGGCGGCGGGATCGAGCGTGCTTGCGCGCAGGGTTTGCATGACGGTCTCCTCAGCGGTAAATCATGTCGGTATTGGTATAGCCGCGCCCGTTCTCGGGGCACGACAGGCGGCACAGGTCGTCCATGCCCGCCGGGCCGGAATCCCACGCGACGATGGCGACCTTGCCGGGCGCGTAGTCCTGGCGCGGGTCGAGCGGATGCGGTGCGGTGGACACCAGCACCAGCGTGTCCATCTCGAAGCGCAGTTCGACGAAGTCACCCGGCTGCGCGTGGTTTTCGGCGAAGCGGAAGCGTCCGTCTGCATCCACCGCCACTTTCGAAAACAGGTTCACGTTGGGCACGAGGTCGCGCAGGCCCAGGCCCCATTTGCCCATCTCGACGAGCAGGCTGTCCTTGCCGTTGCGGTGCATGGCGTTGCGGTGTTCCTGGTAGCGCTTGACGCCGTAGCGGCGGGCGATGTTGTCCGCGTCCGACAGGCCGCACAGCGGGTCGTGCCAGCCGACGGTGTCGCGCGGGATCGAGGCGAGGATGCGGCCCATGTCCGAGTACAGCACGTGGCCCGCGGTCAGGTGCGCCGTGTGCTGGGCCTTCAGCGTGTCGGGCACGTTCAGGCGCTCCATGCGCTCGTCGGCGCGATACAGCAGCACGGATGCGTTGGCGCCGGCTTCGACGGCGATGAAGCGCAGCGTGGTGCCGCGCCGGACGCGGTACGACCAGTGCGCGCCGCCGGGGAAGCGTTCGGTCCACAGCACGCTGCGCGGGTCCAGGTCGGGTGCAAGCTCTGGGGGGAAATGAGTGGAGTGTTCGGTAACGTTCATGGTGTCTCCGTCAGTCTTGTGCGGTGCGGGTAAGTTTTTCGAGCTGCTCCAGGTCGGTCTTCACGCCGGAGGTCTCGCGGATGCGGTTCAGGATCCGGCGCTTCAGGTCCGAGAATTCGGGCGACAATTTGAGGTCCTGGTGGCGCCTGGCGCCGAACGGCACGTCGACGATCGAATCGATGCGGCCCGGGCGCGGTGCCATCACGACGACGCGCTCGCCCAGGTAGATCGCCTCCTCGACGTCGTGGGTCACGAACACGATCGTGGTCTTTTCCAGGTGGTACACATGGCGGATCAGGTCGTGCATCACTTCGCGCGTCTGCGCGTCCAGCGCGCCGAACGGTTCGTCCATCAGCAACACGTCCGGACGCGCCATCAGTGCCCGCGCGATCGCCACGCGCTGCTGCATGCCGCCCGAGAGCTCGGCCGGATACGCATGCGCCACGTGCGAGAGGCCCATCAGGCCGATCAGGGCATCGGCGCGTCCGCTCGCGATTTCCACGTCGCTCGACGTGGCGGCGGCGTGGTGCGCGAGGCGGCGGCAGAAGCGGATGTTGCCGGCCACCGTCAGCCACGGGTACAGGCTGTAGCTCTGGAAGACCATCGCGCGGTCGGCGCCGGGGCCGTCGACGTCGCGGCCGTTGCAGACGATGCGGCCTTCGCCGTATTCCTCCAGTCCGCAGAGGGTGCGCAGTAGCGTGGACTTGCCGCAGCCGGACGCGCCGACCAGCGTGACGAACTCGCCGGCGGCGATGTCCAGGTCTACGTGCTGCAGCGCGAGCGTGCGCCGGGCCCCGCTGCCGTAATATTTGTACAGGCCGCGTACGGAAATCTTGAGTGTCATGGTTCAGCCTCGCAGGTGATGCCAGGGAAAGCAGCGTTTGTGCAGCCAGCGGAATGCCTGGTCCGTGAACAGCCCCACGAGGCCGATCAGCAGGATGCCGGCGAAGATCTTGTCGGTCAGCAGGAAGCGCTGCGCCTTCAGGATCGCGTAGCCCAGGCCCGAGTTGGCGGCCACCAGTTCGGCCACGACGAGATAGGTCCAGGCCAGCGACATCGCCCCGCGCAGCGTGGTCAGGATCGCGGGCCGCGCGGCCGGGATCAGCACGTACTTGATGATCTCCTCGTTGGTCGCGCCCATCGTGCGCGCGGCTTCGATCGGCGCATCCGGCACGCGCGCCACGTCGCCGGCGACGAGCAGCAGCATCTGGAAGAACACGCCGACCCAGATCACGGCGACCTTGGCGCTTTCGTCGATGCCGACCCACAGCATGATCAGCGGGATGAACGCGACGGCCGGCAGGTAGCGGGTGAATTCGGTCAGGGGCTCCAGGAATGCCCGCACCGGCGCGAACGTCCCCACCAGCACGCCCAGCGGCACGGCCACGAGGGCCGCGACGCAGAATCCCCCCAGCACGCGGGCTATGCTCACGACGATGTCGCCCAGCAGGTCGCCGTCGCGGTACCAGTCGCCCAGCTGGGCCAGCACCTGCCACGGCGGCGGCAGGAACACGGGATCGGCCCAGCCCTCGAGCGAGACGAGGATCCACGCCGCCAGCGGCAGCACGAAGCCGGCGATGGCCAGCGCCAGCGCGCTGCGGCGGCGCAGTTCGCCGCGCACGTCCCATGGCGAGCGGCGATTGCGCGTCACCGCCGGGCCGGCCGCGCGGCCAAGGGGTGGCAAGTGAGGGGACATGTCGTTGCGCATGGGCTTACTTCTTCAGTGCGTCGTTCAGCAGCGAGGCGTCGATGCCGGCGGCGTAGTCGACCGGACCGGTGACCAGCTTGTTCGTGCTCAGGAACTGGTGGATGACGGGGCCGGCCGCGACGAGCGACTGCGGCTTGCTGGCGTCCAGCGCGGCCTGGTTCTCGGCGCGGTCGAAGAAGCGGGTGCCCGGCAGGAAGACCTTGTATTCGGCCGGCTTGATGCCCACGATCTTCGACATGATCTGCACCGCCTCGTCCGGGTGGTCGTGGATGAAGGCGTGCGTGTCGAACCACGCCTGGATCATGCCGACCAGGTCCTGGCGCTTGGTCTTGTCGCGCAGCGCCTTGCCGTGGGCGACGAGCAGGTCGGGCACGAGGCCCGGCATGTCGCGCGACGTGAACAGCGCGTGGCCCTTGCCGCTCGCCTGGATCTTGTTGACCCACGGGTTCCACACGACGGCGGCATCCACGCGTCCGGCGACGAAGGCGGCGGCCGCATCGCCCGCGGACAGGTTGACCACCTTGACGTCGTTGATGTTCATGCCGTTGCGCTGCAACGCCGTGGCCAGCACGAAGTGCGAGATGCTGAACTGTTCCAGCGCCACCGTGCGGCCCTTCAGGTCCGCGAACGACTTGATTTTCGGGCCGACCATCAGCGCGTCGTTGCCGGCCGAATTGTCGTTGACCAGCACGGCCTTGACGTCGACTTTTTTCGCCAGCGGCGTCATGGTGTCCGACCAGGTCTGGGCATTGGCGTCCAGCTGGCCGGCCGACAGCGCGGCGATGGAATCGGTGTAATTGCCGAACCAGACCAGCTTGACGTTGGCGCCGTGCTGCTTGAAGAAGCCTTTTTGTTCGGCGACGTACCAGGCTACCCAGCCCGGCCAGTCGGACAGGCCGACGCGCACTTCGGCATGTGCGGCCCCGGAGGCCGACAGCGTCGTACACAGGGCGAGAACCGTTGCGATGGAACTGCGAAGAATGCGATGGTGCAGGAAGAAACGCATGGTGGAGCTCCCGAAGTTGGATAAATACGAGAGGCAAGCGATTGCGGCGCAATCGTCCTCCCGGGCTTTTATCCCTCCGTGTAGCTCCATGCCGCAGGGGCAGGGAACCGGCAGCTCTCGGACCAGCACCGCTCGCGCGGTCGGAACCCTAGCCACCTTGTCGAGATGTGCGCGATGCTGACATCGGCCCACCTCTCGTTATCGAACCATTCAGCAAGAACGGTGCCAGGCGTTTACAAGGCGAGGCGCCCGGCTGCGCGACGTATATGCACGTTCCTGATACGCTTCCGTAGTGCGGCCGTGAGCCAATCTGGTGCGCAGGGCGTCGCGGCTGGCGCACCGCCATCCCCGGTTCGCGGCCCAAAATTCGGGGTCAGAGCACATTTTGGGATCAATGATCGCCGGGTTGGCGGCAAATGGCGGGGCATACGAAGAGGATCCCCGCATGTTGCCGACAAGCGGGAAAAATAATGTGCTCTGACCCCGAATTTAATCGCGCGGCAGCGGCTTGCCCCTGGCGATCACTTCGTGGCAGTCGCCCTTGATGGTGGCGTTGTCGTAATCGGTCCAGCCATAGCTGTCGACGTAGCGCTTGTGCTGCTTGAACGCGGGGTTCACGAAGCTCCATGCCAGGCGCTCGTCCGGGTAGCGCACGTCGCCCAGGTCGAGCAGCGTATGGAACATGTTTTCCGTCGCCAGCTTCGCCTTGCGGTGGCGGCGCAGTTCCTTGATCTTGTCCGGATGGCGCTCCGCATACGCGTCGGAATACCAGGCGAAAGCGGGGACGTGGAATTCGTATTGCGTGTTATGGCCGTGGAAGGCGAGGCGGCAGCTGTTGTCGTACAGCGTCTGGCCGTGGTCGGCCACGTACAGCATCGCGGCCGCTTGGTTCGCCTCTTTCAGCGTCCCGATCACGTGGTCGAGGAACCAGTCCGTGTACAGGATCGAGCTGTCGTAGCTGTTGTTCAGCTTGTCCTTGATTTTGATGTCCGTGTAGACCGGCTTGTCGACGCCGTACAGCGAGGGCAGCCATTTGTCGAACTGCTTCGGGTAGCGGTGGCTGTAGTTCCAGTGGCTGCCCAGCGTGTGCAGCACGATCAGCTTCTTCGGCGCCGGATCGGCGAGCGCGTGTTTCAGTGGGCTGAACAGGATTTCGTCGTAATTGGAATTGTCGGTGAAGCCGCCCAGGTTCAGGAAGTCGACGACGTCGGCCTCCTTGGCGAACACGGAGACGGGCGTGTCGAACTTGCYGAACGAGATCTGGTTCGACAGCCAGAACGTCTTGTAGCCCGCTTCCTTGAACGCGGTCAGGAAGGATTTTTCCGAGAAGCCGTCCTTGAGGCTTTGCGTGGCCGGCTTGCGCGAGATGATCACGGGCACCGACAGCCGCGTGGCGGACACGGACGTGATCACGTCGCGCAGCGGCACGAGGTTGTCTTCTTTCGCCAGCAGCGGGTTCGTCTCGCGGTCGTAGCCGTTCAGGCTCCAGCGGTCGTAGCGCGACGATTCGCCGATCACCATCACGACCACCTGCGGGTCGTCGTTCGGCTCGGCCAGGTGGGCGTGGAAGCGGAAGTTGGCGCTTCTCTTGTTGAGGTCGGCCAGATAGACCCGTTCCTTGTAAAAGTCGACGCCGCGCGCGGCCAGGCCGAACGGCCAGGAATGGGCGAATGTGTCGAGATCGAACGGCAGGCGCATCCAGTGCGCCAGCGGCGGCAGCGATGCGGGACGCGGGATGCTGGACGGGCGCGGCGGGGCGGTCTCTTCGCTGGCGGCGTCAAGGCTGTCGGACGCACTGGACGCGCCGTCGGATGCGCCGGACGCGGGCGCCGCCTTGACGAGCCGGACGGCCGCCGATGCCGGCGTGGCGGCACCGGCCAGCGGCGGCGGGGCGACGCCGTATTTCACGCCATAGCCGAAGACAACGGCCACGAGCGCCAGCACGGCCAGCACGACGGGACGCGAGACGTCGGCCCAGTCGAGGTCGCGCGTGCGCCAGGCCGCGATCCAGCTCGTGACGAACCACGCCAGCACGCCGACGAACACGCCGATGAGCAGCCAGACCTTGTTGCCGAGGAATTCCATGGCCTCGGCCGGGCTCGTTTCCGCGATGATGCCGAGGTGGTGCGTGGAGATGCCCTGGCCGTAGAACGCATATAGATAAAGCTCGACGGGCAGCGCGAGGAAGGCGGGCAGCAGCAGCCAGTGGAAGTAGGCCGGGCGCTTGAACACGCCCCATACCCCGAGCCAGGCCAGCAGTTCGATGCCGGCCACCTGGGCGGGATGCGCGAGCGGCTGGCCGAACAGCGGCGCCACGTACGGTACGCAGGACAGCAGCAGATAGGTGAGCGCGACGTACAGGTTGCGCGGGCGGAGCAAAAATGACATCGAAACGGGCGTAGGCGCGGCTTGCGGAGGTGAAGTCGGCTATTATCCGATTTTTGCCACGGGAAATGCTATTCTCCCCGCACAACGGATGAATTCCGGCGTACACTGGTTGTGTCGTTATCGCGACATCTACTTAGCGTTTACACACTCCTCCGCCACTGTCGCGATGCCCGGTCAGCAAGTTTGTTGACCCAGCTCCGCTTCGGGTCTATACTCGCGAGTTCTCGAATTATTCTGCGCATGGTTTACGTTGAACAGCCGCTCCCGCTGGTGAGTGGCTGTCGTCGCCTGTACGGAGAGTTGCGGGACAAKGTTTCAGCCCCCGGGAAGCAAGAGCCCCGGGTCATCAACTAGTAGTCATTTTGTTGGATTTTTGAACGATGCCAACCATCAATCAATTGATTCGCAAGCCGCGTGAAGCCGCGGTTGTGAAGAGCAAGTCGCCGGCACTGGAAAACTGCCCGCAAAAGCGCGGTGTTTGCACCCGTGTCTACACGACGACCCCGAAGAAGCCGAACTCGGCACTGCGTAAGGTCGCCAAAGTTCGCCTGACCAACGGTTTCGAAGTCATTTCGTACATCGGCGGTGAAGGCCACAACCTGCAGGAACACTCGGTCGTGCTGCTGCGCGGCGGTCGTGTGAAAGACTTGCCGGGTGTGCGTTACCACATGGTCCGCGGTGCACTGGATACCCAGGGCGTGAAAGACCGTAAGCAGGCCCGTTCGAAATACGGTGCCAAGCGTGCCAAGGCTGCCAAGAAGTAATCTTCTTGCAATCCGGGTAAATTAATATTGAGTTAGTTGAGGCGGCCGGAAGGCCGAGTAAGTGAAGGGTCATGATGGCCTTTCGCGAGTGCGCAAGCACTCAACTGAAGACAGGAAGGAATTGAAATGCCACGTCGTCGTGAAGTACCCAAGCGCGAGATTCTGCCGGATCCGAAATTCGGCAACATCGATCTCGCCAAGTTCGTCAACGTTCTGATGTTGTCCGGCAAGAAGTCGGTCGCAGAAAACATCATCTACGGTGCATTCGACTACATCCAGACCAAATCGGGCAAGGACCCGCTGGAAGTGTTCGCAACCGCAATCAACAACTGCAAGCCGATGGTCGAGGTGAAGTCCCGCCGCGTCGGTGGCGCCAACTACCAGGTGCCGGTTGAAGTGCGTCCGGTCCGTCGTATGGCCCTGTCTATGCGTTGGTTGCGCGAAGCCGCAAACAAGCGTAGCGAGAAATCCATGCAGCAGCGCCTGGGTGGCGAGCTGATGGAAGCAGCAGAAGGCCGCGGCGGCGCGATGAAGCGTCGTGACGAGGTGCACCGTATGGCTGAAGCGAACAAGGCGTTCTCGCACTTCCGCTTCTAAGCAAATGGCCAATCGCTTCGGGGGCAGAACGCCTCCGGGGTGGTGCGGCCATGCAGTATCAGTTGTTCAGGCCGAGCTCATTTTGATTTCCAGAATGCTGCTCGGTTTTGTCCATTCAAAAGTTAGGAAAATTTATGGCACGCACTACCCCTATTGAGCGCTACCGTAACATCGGTATCTCCGCTCACATCGACGCCGGTAAGACGACGACCACCGAGCGCATCCTGTTCTACACCGGTGTGAATCACAAGATCGGTGAAGTGCACGACGGTGCAGCTACCATGGACTGGATGGAGCAGGAGCAAGAGCGCGGCATCACCATCACCTCGGCAGCGACGACCTGCTTCTGGAAGGGTATGGCCAACAATTTCGAGCCGCACCGCTTCAACATCATCGATACCCCGGGCCACGTCGACTTCACCATCGAGGTGGAACGTTCGATGCGCGTCCTGGACGGCGCCTGCATGGTCTACTGTGCAGTCGGTGGCGTGCAGCCGCAGTCGGAAACCGTGTGGCGTCAGGCTAACAAGTACAAAGTCCCGCGTCTGGCATTCGTCAACAAGATGGACCGTACCGGCGCGAACTTCTTCAAGGTGTACGAGCAGATGCGCGCCCGCCTGAAGGCCAACCCGATCCCGCTGCAGATCCCGATCGGCGCCGAAGACAACTTCCTCGGCGTGGTCGACCTGGTCAAGATGCAGGCGATCTACTGGGACGACGCGTCGCAGGGCATGAAGTTCGACTACCGCGAAATCCCGGCCGAGCTGCTGGAAACGGCCAAGGAATGGCGCGAGAAGCTGGTCGAGACCGCTGCTGAAGCGAACGAAGACCTGATGAACAAGTACCTCGAAGAAGGCGAGCTGACGGAAGCCGAGATCAAGGCCGCACTGCGCCAGCGCACCATCGCTTCGGAAATCGTTCCGATGATGTGCGGCACCGCCTTCAAGAACAAGGGCGTGCAGGCCATGCTCGACGCGGTCATCGAGTATCTGCCGTCGCCGGTCGACATTCCGCCGGTCAGCGGTACCGACGAGGACGACCAGCCGGTCACCCGTACCGCATCGGACGACGAGAAATTTGCCGCGCTGGCATTCAAGATCATGACCGACCCGTTCGTCGGCCAGTTGATCTTCTTCCGCGTGTACTCGGGCGTCATCAAGTCGGGCGACACCGTCTTCAACCCGATCAAGAGCAAGAAGGAACGCGTCGGCCGTATTCTGCAGATGCACGCGAACCAGCGCGAAGAGATCAAGGAAGTCCGCGCGGGCGACATCGCCGCCGCCGTGGGCCTGAAAGAAGCGACCACCGGTGAAACGCTGTGCGACCCGGCTGCCCCGATCATCCTGGAAAAGATGGTGTTCCCGGAGCCGGTGATCCAGCAGGCCGTCGAGCCGAAGACCAAGGCCGACCAGGAAAAGATGGGCCTGGCACTGAACCGTCTGGCTCAGGAAGACCCGTCGTTCCGCGTGCGCACCGACGAAGAATCGGGCCAGACCATCATCGGTGGTATGGGCGAGCTGCACCTGGAGATTATCGTCGACCGCATGAAGCGTGAATTCGGCGTGGAAGCGACCGTCGGCAAGCCGCAGGTTGCCTACCGCGAAACGATCCGCAAGGCCGTCACCGACGTCGAAGGCAAGTTCGTCAAGCAGTCGGGCGGCCGCGGCCAGTACGGCCACGCCGTGCTGTCGGTCGAACCGCAGGAACCGGGCAAAGGCTTCGAGTTCATCGACGCGATCAAGGGTGGCGTGATTCCGCGTGAATTCATCCCGGCAGTCGAAAAAGGTGTGCGCGAAACGCTGTCGAGCGGCGTGATGGCCGGCTACCCGGTGGTGGACGTGAAGGTCACGCTGACCTTCGGTTCGTACCACGACGTGGACTCGAACGAAAACGCGTTCCGCATGGCAGGTTCGATGGCATTCAAGGAAGGCTGCCGTAAAGCCAACCCGGTCATCCTCGAGCCGATGATGGCCGTGGAAGTGGAAACGCCGGAAGACTACGCCGGTACCGTGATGGGCGACCTGTCGTCCCGCCGCGGTATGGTGCAGGGCATGGACGAGATCCCGGGTGGCGGCGGCAAGATCATCAAGGCCGAAGTCCCGCTGTCGGAAATGTTCGGTTACTCGACCGTGCTGCGTTCGGCAACCCAGGGTCGTGCGACCTACACGATGGAATTCAAGCACTATGCTGAAGCACCGAAGCATGTGATGGACGCCATCGTGACCGCGAAAGCCAAGTAATAGCTAAGTAATACGTTGGGGGACAGGGTGATCCTGTCCCCGATTGAATAAAACTAATTAATAAAATTGCTCTTTTAAAGGAAGATCAAAATGGCAAAGGAAAAATTCGAACGGACCAAGCCGCACGTGAACGTCGGCACGATTGGTCACGTTGACCACGGCAAAACCACCCTGACGGCTGCAATCGCGACCGTTCTGTCGAAGAAATTCGGCGGCGAAGCCAAGGCGTACGACCAGATCGACGCGGCTCCGGAAGAGAAAGCACGCGGCATCACGATCAACACCGCGCACGTCGAGTACGAGACGGCCAACCGTCACTACGCTCACGTCGACTGCCCGGGCCACGCCGACTACATCAAGAACATGATCACCGGTGCTGCCCAGATGGACGGCACGAGTTCCCGGGCGACGACCTGCCGATCATCAAGGGTTCGGCGCGTATGGCGCTGGAAGGCCAGGCTGGCGAAATGGGYGAAGAYTGCATCATCCGCCTGGCTGACGCCCTGGACACCTACATCCCGACGCCGGAACGTGCCGTTGACGGCGCCTTCCTGATGCCGGTGGAAGACGTGTTCTCGATCTCGGGCCGCGGTACCGTGGTGACCGGTCGTGTCGAGCGCGGCATCATCAAGGTCGGCGAAGAGATCGAAATCGTCGGTATCACCGACACCGTCAAGACCACCTGCACCGGCGTGGAAATGTTCCGCAAGCTGCTGGACCAGGGTCAAGCTGGCGACAACGTCGGCCTGCTGCTGCGCGGTACCAAGCGTGAAGACGTCCAGCGTGGCCAGGTTCTGGCCAAGCCGGGTTCGATCAAGCCGCACACCGACTTCACGGGCGAAGTGTACGTCCTGTCGAAGGAAGAGGGYGGCCGTCACACCCCGTTCTTCAACAACTACCGTCCGCAGTTCTACTTCCGTACGACGGACGTGACCGGYTCGATCGTCCTGCCGGCYGATAAAGAAATGGTCATGCCGGGCGACAACGTGTCGATCACCGTCAAGCTGATCGCTCCGATCGCGATGGAAGAAGGTCTGCGCTTCGCAATCCGCGAAGGTGGCCGTACCGTCGGYGCCGGCGTGGTTGCCAAGATCATCGCCTAATAGCGATATTTCGGTAGGGTGGGCACCCCGTGCCCACGCGTGAAGTCTGCGTTATGCTGGAGTTCGCGTGGGCACAGGGGTGCCCACCCTACTGAGTAGCAGCAATGAGATAGAGGGGGCAGAGCGTAGGTTCTGTCCCTTCTGTCTGTGCAGTTCAGGGTAAAACGGTGTTATACTGCCGTCCCCTCGCAGTTAAGTCTCACCTTGTCCACGCAGTACCTGACTTTTGATTGCCGGCCCGTGTGCCGGTTCGTTCTTTTTTAAGGAAATAGCATGTCCGCTCCGAATCAGAAAATCCGCATCCGCCTGAAAGCGTTCGACTACAAGCTGATCGACCAGTCCGCTCTGGAAATCGTCGACACCGCCAAGCGTACCGGCGCAGTCGTCAAGGGCCCGGTCCCGCTGCCGACCCGTATCCAGCGCTTCGACGTGCTGCGTTCCCCGCACGTGAACAAGACCTCGCGCGACCAGTTCGAAATCCGTACGCACCAGCGTCTGATGGACATCGTGGACCCGACCGACAAGACCGTTGACGCACTGATGAAGCTGGACCTGCCGGCTGGCGTCGACGTCGAAATCAAGCTGCAGTAATCAGTTTCAGCGCCACGGCGGCCTCCACCGCCGGCGCATGCAAAACGGCCCATCCGCCTCTGGCAGATGGGCCGTTTGCTTTCAAGCCAGCGCCAGTTCGGCCGCCAGCCGATTGTGCCGCTCCAGCACGACGGGCAGGTCGACCGTCCGCAACACCCCATCCTTCACGACCACCCTGCCGTTGATGACGCTGCGATTCACATTGGCCGGCGTGCAGAATACGAGCGCCGCCACCGGGTCGTGCAGCGCGCCCGCGAAGCCGACACTATCCAGCTTGAACATCACGATATCGGCCGACATGCCGGGCGCCAGGTTGCCGATGTCGTCGCGATTGAGGACCTTGGCGCCGCCCAGCGTGGCCAGTTCCAGCGCCTGGCGCGCCGTCATCGCGTCCGGGCCGAAGCCCACGCGCTGCAGCAGCATCGCCTGACGCACCTCGCCCAGCATGTGCGCGCCGTCGTTCGACGCGCTACCGTCCACGCCGAGGCCCACCGGCACGCCCGCGTCGACCATCTTGCGCACGGGCGCGAACACGCGCACGCCGGCGTCGTCCAATTGCACGCAGTGGTCGATGCGCTGGTTACGTCGAGGTGTTACCGGACGGTGGAGACACGCCACCACGGCAGGCAATCCGTAATCTGGATGCAACCGATTGCGATGTCTCCACGATGCCTGGGCCACTCTGCGGCGGCTTGAATCTAAATCATGATGCCCCCGCATGAAAGTGATGTCAACGAATTTGTATACAGTTTTTGCGGGTCATTGCAGAGAATAAAACAAGGGTATCACAGAGCCAAGCGAGCGATTTTTCGGTCCGCTGTATACAATTTTTCAAAACGGGTTTGCGTGGAAATAGCAGGTGGAGGTGGTGCGCAGCCTCTTGATAAGCGGGGAACCGACCTGATCTTGAATGACGAGGGTCCCGTACGACGGACCAGTAGTCACCATCCTGTTGTAATTAGTGAAACATATCGGCGATAATCGCGGCTCAAGGGGGAACGCGATGGCGACCATGAAGCAGGTAGCGGAGCGGGCCGGAGTGTCGATCTCCACGGTGTCGCACGTGATCAACAACACACGCGTCGTCAGTTCCGACGTGCGTCAGCGCGTGCTCGGCATCATCGACGAGATGCGCTACATCCCGAGCGCCGTCGCCCGCAGCCTCAAGAACGACAAGACGAACACGATCGGCGTGCTGGTGCCGAATTCGTCCAATCCCTATTTCGCCGAGCTGGTTCGTTGGATCGAGGACGCGGCGTTCCAGCTCGGCTACAACATCATCCTGTGCAATGCGCACGGCGGGGCGCAAAAGCAGACTGCCTACCTGCGCCTGCTGATGGAAAAGCGCATCGACGGCCTCGTCCTGATCGCCAGCGGCGCCGACGACGAGCAGGACCTGCTGCTCAGCCACGAGGCCGTACCCATCGTCCAGCTGGAACGCGCGCTGCCCGGTCTCGACGCCGACCTGATCCAGGCCGGCCAGGAGGAGGGCGGCTACGAGGCCACCCGTCACCTGATCGAACTGGGTCACACGGCGATCGCCTGCGTGTCCGGTCCGGCCGACCTGCCGCGCACGCGCGAGCGGGTGGGCGGCTTCCTGCGCGCGATGGCGGAGGCGCGGCTGCCGGTACCGCCGGACCGCATCGTGCATGAGGAATTCACGAGCGCGGGCGGCCATGCGGCGTTCACGCGCCTGCTGGCCCGGCCGTCACCGCCGACGGCCGTGTTCGTTACGAGCGACCTGATGGCGCTGGGCGGCCTGTGCGCTGCCGGTGCGGCCGCGGTGCGCGTGCCGGCGCAATTGTCCGTGGTGGGGTATGACGATATCGCCGGTGCCCGTTATGCGCTGCCGCCGCTGACGACCGTGGCGCCGCCCAAGCGCGACATGGCGCGCCTTGCCATTGACCTGCTGATCGAGCGCATCCGCGGCGGCCATGCGCCGTTGCATAGCACGGCGCTGCCAAGCAGGCTCGTCATCCGCGCATCGACAGCCCCCAGGTAGGGTGGACGGCTTGCCGTCCACGCGTTCAACTCCCGTGTGATTCGCAGCGCGGCCCGCATGTGCTGCCTGAACGCGTGGACGGGAGACTCGTCCACCCTACGATGTGGTGTGCGTCGGTGGCGTCGCCGCCGCCTCACGCGCATCGTGCACATGCAACGTCTGCGTCGGAAACGCGAACTCGATGCCCTCGGCCGCGAACCGGTCCATGATCTGCAGGTAGATCTCCTGCAGGATATCCATGTGGCGGTTGAAATCCGCCGTCTCCACCCAGTACACGACGTCGAAGTTCAGCGACGACGCGGCCATGCCGCTGAAGTGGGCGCGGTCGAACGTCACCGGCTCCTGCGCCTTGACGATCTCCGTCAGCATGGCCGGCACCCGGCGCAGCGTGGCCGTCGGCGTGTCGTAGGTGACGCTCACCGTGAACGCGGCGCGGCGCCGGTTCATCCGGGTCATGTTCTGCAGGCGGCTTTTCAGGAGGTCGGCGTTCGAGAACACGAGCTGTTCGCCGCCCAGGCTGCGCAGCCGCGTCGTCTTGAGGCCCACATATTCCACCGTGCCCAGGTATTTGTCGACGATGATGAAGTCGCCGACCACGAACGGCTTGTCGAGCACGATCGACAGCGATGCGAACAGGTCGCCCAGGATGTTCTGGACGGCCAGCGCGACTGCGATACCGCCGATGCCCAGCGAGGCGACGAGCGTCGTGATGTTCACGCCAAGGTTGTCCAGCACCATCAGCAGCAGCACGGTCCACAGCACGGTCTGCGCGATGAAGCCGACCGCGGCCGCCGACGTGGCGCGGGCCGGGTCGCCGGCGCGGTTCTGGTAGTAATCCGTCAGCCAGGCGCGCAGCGCGCGGTGCCCCCAGACCGCGGCCTGGATCAGCCCCGTGACGATGGCGACGCGCGTCGCGAACACGTCCACTTCCGGCGGCAGGACGAGGAACTTGCTGCCGGCGAACAGCCCCATGATCACGATGGCCAGCAGCCGCGTGCCATCGAGCGCTTCGACGGCGATGTCGTCCAGTTTCGTCTCTGTGCGTTCGGCCAGCCTGCGCATGTGGTGTACGCCCAGCTTCTTGGCGATGTACAGGGCGAGGGCGACCCCGGCCGCGATGCCGAAGGCCGTCAGCCAGGCCAGGGTCGTGTTGTTGAAGAACACCAGGTTCATCCGATCATCCTTTCCGTTCTCGCGGATGTCACATTGTACGGGCGCGATGTGACGCACAAGTTTTTTCGGACGGGTATTGCGCTTTGCTAAAACATCCTCGTATAATGCGGCTCCCCGGGCGGTTAGTTCAGCTGGTTAGAATACTTGGTCGACATCCAAGGGGTCGCAGGTTCGAATCCTGCACCGCCCACCAGAATTCCTCCATAGCGCAGGCCGCGAGCCTGCAGAGAAAAGGTGTCAAGGTGCCTTTTCTGTGCCGTTCAGCCTGAACGGATTCCTCTGATCTCCACGACTACAGCGTTACGCGCAACAGGCCGCGTTATCTTCGCATTATCCTGTTGCGTCTATCCGTTGCACGCGCTATACTAGCCGGCTTCGGTGCGGGTCCGTCTTTTTTTTGGCCCGCACGTTTAAGAGGAAGTGTCAAAGCTTCCGATAGTCAACTACCCCCGCCCAATCGCAGGTGGGAATGGAGAAAAAATGAGCCTGGGCCTTCTCGGTCGCAAGGTTGGCATGATGCGCATCTTCACGGACGACGGCGATTCGATTCCCGTTACCGTGCTGGACGTGTCGAACAACCGTGTTGCGCAAATCAAAACTCCTGAAACTGATGGTTATGCCGCAGTTCAGGTCGTCTTCGGTCAACGTCGCGCTTCCCGCGTGAACAAGGCCGCTGCCGGTCACTACGCCAAAGCTGGCGTCGAAGCTGGCACGATGCTGAAGGAATTCCGCGTCGAAGCCGCTCAAGCCGCTGGTTTCAAAGCTGGCGACGCAGTCAACGTCTCGCTGTTCGAAGTGGGCCAGAAGATCGACGTGCAAGGCACCTCGATCGGTAAGGGCTACGCCGGTACCATCAAGCGTTACAACTTCTCGTCGGGCCGCGCCACCCACGGTAACTCGCGTTCGCACAACGTGCCGGGTTCCATCGGTATGGCACAGGATCCGGGCCGCGTGTTCCCGGGTAAGCGCATGACCGGTCACATGGGTGATGTCACTGTCACCACCCAGAACCTGGAAATCGCCCGTATCGACGCCGAGCGTCAACTGCTGCTGGTCAAGGGTGCCGTTCCTGGCGCCAAGAACGGTCAAGTGATCGTCAAGCCGGCAGTCAAAGTCAAAGCCAAGAAAGGAGCGTAAGAGATGGAACTGAAGCTCCTGAATGAGCAAGGCCAAGCTGGCGCCGCAGTCAACGCCGCCGACACCGTGTTCGGCCGTGACTACAACGAAGCCCTGATCCACCAGATCGTGGTCGCCTACGCTGCAAACGCACGCAGCGGCAACCGCAAGCAGAAGGATCGTGAAGAAGTCAGCCACACGACCAAGAAGCCGTGGCGTCAAAAAGGTACGGGCCGCGCTCGTGCCGGTATGTCGTCGTCGCCGCTGTGGCGCGGTGGTGGTCGTATCTTCCCGAACTCGCCGGACGAGAACTTCTCGCACAAGGTCAACAAGAAGATGCATCGCGCAGGTATCTGCTCGATCTTCTCGCAACTGGCCCGCGAAGACCGCCTGAACGTCATCGAGAACCTGACCGTCGAAGCACCGAAGACCAAGCTGCTGTCGCAAAAGCTGCAGGGCATGGGTCTGGACTCGGTCCTGGTGATCACCGACACCATCGATGAAAACCTGCTGCTGGCATCGCGCAACCTGCCGAACGTGCTGGTTGTCGAGCCGAAGCACGCCGACCCGATGTCGCTGGTGTTCTACAAGAAAGTCCTGGTCACCAAAGCTGCTCTGGCCAAGATCGAGGAGATGTACGCATGAGCGCCGCAATCAAATTCAGCGAAGAGCGCCTGATGAAGGTGCTGCTGGCTCCGGTCATTTCCGAAAAGGCGACCTTCGTCGCGGAAAAGAACGAACAGATCGTGTTCAAGGTCCTGCCGGACGCGACCAAGCCGGAAATCAAAGCCGCCGTCGAACTGCTGTTCAAGGTCGAAGTGGAATCGGTGCAGACCGTGAACCGCGAAGGCAAGCAGAAGCGTTCGGGCCGTTTCACCGGTCGCCGCAACCACACCAAGCGCGCTTTCGTGGCCCTGAAGCCGGGCCAGGAAATCAATTTTGTCGAGGAGGCTAAATAATGGCACTCGTTAAGATGAAGCCAACCTCCCCAGGCCGCCGCGGCATGGTGAAGGTTGTGAACGCCGACCTGTACAAGGGTCGTCCGTTCGCAGCCCTGGTTGAGAAGAAATCGAAGACCGCTGGCCGTAACAACAACGGTCACATCACCACCACACACAAAAACACAACACACCCACCCCACCACACCCCAACACAACAACACCCACCACCCCCAAACAAAAAAAAA
>NZ_JBFUDR010000114.1:0-18275 GCF_056404615.1 Massilia sp. P2_C2
GAGCCAGCGTCGCCGCGATGGCGGCCGAAACCGCGACGCTCATGACGCGTTTGCGCGCCACTGCAAATCTTGTTGTTCTCATCTCTGTCCCCTCATTGAAAACCTCGGTTTAGCGTTGCTGTTACCGTTAACAATCGGCTCACGATTCGCGGGGCGCGGCAGCGCTGACACGTACCCCGAACGATTGCATCGAATGTTTTTAATCGATGAAGTGCATCTGAAGCCAAGACATATCGACTGACGCGTCGCGAATTCTCCTCCAGTCGCGAGGGGGCGCCGTCATACCCGCCTTTGTCCGGAGGTGCTATCGGGACACTAGCTCGGTTGGGCCGGCCGTAGCCGAAAGGAGCCGCCGGAGGCGTTGGCCACCGGCGGCATGACTTTGCACGTTACGACGCGCTCAGGCCGGGCGTGCGGCCCGGCCGCGCATTGCCAGCATCGCCAGCACGGCCACCGCCATCAAGGCCGCCGTCGACGGTTCCGCGACCGGCGTCACGTTGCCCAGCGGGGCAGGGGGCGCGGCCACGAAGATCTGCTGTCCAAGTGGCGCATCCGGCTGCAGCATGAAGTTGCCCAGATCCCCGTCGACGCCCAGGTAGTGCGTTGCATCGAACAGCGACCAGCCGAACGTGGTGCCGGTGTTGCCGGTTGCCATCGCGAAGCTGACGTCGAAACTGAACTTCCCGCCGAGCTGGATCGCCTGGACCAGTTCACTGCCGCCGCCGGCATTGCCGAATACGTAGGCGCCCGGTGCCCCGGCCGTGACCGATCCCAGCAGGTCCGGCGCGCCGTCCAGCGCACCTTCCAGATGAATCACGGTGGCAGTTGCATCGGCGGCGCCGGCCAGTCCCAGGAAATACAGGTCCAGCCACGCGGGGCCCGTCCCCAGCGATGTGGTGTCCACGTCGACGTGGTAGTAGAGCGGCGTGGCCGCCGCCTGCCCGCAGGCGACGATCGTTGCTGCGGCCAGTGCCAGGTTGGCGAGGAAGTGCTTGTAGTTGAACATGGTGTCACCTTTATTTCATGCTGAAGAGCAGCGGGGTATAGCCGATGCCGACTTTCGAGGGGTTGGAGAACGTGGTGGTCAGCGTGACGCTCTGGCCCGGCGCCAGGTCGGTGACGGGCAGCGCGACATAGGGCACGCCATCCTTCACGCCCGTCTGGTTGTCCAGCGTGACGCCGGCGGGCAAGCCTTGCAGCCGGAACTGCAGCGGTCCGGTCAGCGTCTGGCCACCCGGGTTCGTGATTGTCACGGTGCCGGTGTACTTGTTGGTGAAGCGGTTGAACGTCAGACCCGAACGGGAGATCGCCGCGAACGCCGTGACGTTGACCGATTTGTCGATCGTCACCGTGACCGCGTGCGGCTGTTCGGTGTTACCCGCCCAGTCCGTACTCCAGTAGCTCACCGTGTGCGTGCCGCTGGTCGTGAGCGTGACCGCGTTGCCCTTCTGCTGCGCGCCGCCGTCGACCGTGTACCAGGTCGCCGCCAGACCCGAGCCGCCCTGGTCCGTCGCGCTCAACGTGACGGTCGCGTCGGTGGTGACGGTCCCCTGCGGGGCCGCGGCCGTCGTGACGGGCGCGGTGGTGTCCACGCCGTGCAGCCAGCCGTGCAGGCGAATTTCCCTCATGGTGCCGAACCACGCGTTCGGGTTATAGACGCGGATATAGCGGTAGGGCGCCGGGCTGTTCACCGGCAGCGTTTGCCAATCGGCGGTCGACTTCGCCGCTGGCGTCAGCGTGGTCCAGTTGGCATTGTCGTTCGAGCCCTGGAACACGAGCCCGTTGACGCGCGTGAAGTACTGGTCCTGGCTGCCGATGACTTCGGTGCTCGTCAGGCTGACCTGGTTGCCTTGCTTGAAGTCGAAAACCACCCAGGCACCCGTGCCCGATCCGCCGGAGCCGTTACGGAAGTCCGAACCGGTGGTCAGGTTCGCGTCGAACAACGTCTTCACGACCGACAGCGTCGTGGCCGCGTTGCGGTTCGTGGTCGAATCGATCAGCGTCGCGATCGTCGGCACGTTCTGGATGAGGTCGCTTTCATCGACCAGGTTCAGCGAGCTGGCGTCCGTCGTCTGGGTGACTTCGTAGCCGGTCTTGCCGTCCTGGGTGACGTAGTCGATGGCGAACTTCACTGGACCCGGCTGCGTGCCCTGGGGCAGGGTGGCGGTGGCCGTGTAGGTGATGTTGTCCGTGGTGCTGATGGCCGCGGGCAGTCCATCGATCGTCGCCGTCACGTTACTGAGCGCTTCCTTGCCCGTGAAACTCAGCTTCACGGTATTGCCCGGTACGATCCGGTTGCGCAGCGCCTGCGGCGAGGTGAGCGACGCAGTGGCGATGCGGTTCGTCGACGCGGTCGCGCCATACAGGCGCACCTCGGCCACGTTCCCGWACCCGTTCGTGGGATTGGTCATGCGGATGTAGCGGTACGGCGTCGGATCGGTGATCGTCAGGCTCTGCCAGTCCGCTGTATTCGCGGCGGAGGTCGAGATCGTTGTCCACGTCGCATTGTCGTTCGAACCCTGGAACATGGTGCCGGTCGTGCGACCGGTGAACTTGGGGTCCTGGAGGGCGATGAGATCGACCCGGGACAGCGCGACGGTACCGCCGCCCCGGAAGTCGAACTCGAGCCAGCCATTGCTCCCGGCGCCGTTCAGGCGCAGGTCCGTCGCCGACGCCAGGTTGCTGTCGAACAGGCGGTTGGCGTTCGTGACCACATCGGTCGCATTGCGGCCGTTGGAATCCGTCAGGGTCGCGATGTCGAGCACGTTACCGATGTAATTCTTCTGGTCCGCGATGAACAGGTTCGTGGAATCGGTCGAGAATATCACCGGTTCCGCGTCCACCCCGGCGGCGGTCTTGTAGTTGACCAGGAATTTCACCGGCCCGGKCGTGGTGGTGGGCTKGACGASCAGTGTCGCCGTCCAGTTCAGATTATCCGTGGTGGTCAGGGTGGCAGGCTCGCCCTGGATCATGGCGGTCACATTGTTGATCGGTTCCGAGGACTGGAAAGCCACCTTGATCGTATTGCCGGGTATGACGCGGTTCTTCAGTGCCTGGTCCGACGTCACCGACACGCTGTTCAGTTTGTTGACCGTTTCGTAACGGGTGCCGAAGAGACGGAATTCGCTCATTTCGAGGATGTTGTACGACGAGATCAGGTGAAACATGGAGATCTTGAAGAACCGGTAGCGCTGGTTGCGCTGGTCCTCCTGCACGTTCAGCGTCTGCAGGTCCTCGGTCGCAATCGTCTCGTCGGGCGTGATCCGCGTCCAGTTCTGGAGGTCGTTGGAAGCAAAGACGGTCGTGCCGCCGATGCGTTCCGGGAAGCTGCCGGGCGGCTGGACCTGGAACGCGCTCGCCGCCACCTTGAAGCTCGGGCCGAAGTCCAGCGTTTGCGTGTGATTGCTGTCCACGGCCGTGGTGAACGGGATGTTGGTGCCGGTATTGTTGTCGATCCCGTTGGYGGCATAGCCGCCGAAGTTCGTCACCAAATTCGTCTTGAAGAACAGGTTGGTGTAGTTCATGCTGCCGTCCGGCAGCAGCGGAGTCAGTTCCTGGAGCCCGGAGACCGCGCCACGCAACGTCGCCAGCTTCTGGAAGTAGGCGGTGTCCGTGCTCGACCCGATCGTGTYCTGCATGTCCGCGTAGGCGGCCTGGTAGGCGTCCCTGGTCGACGTGACGTACAGCGTGTCCGGCTTGAACGGCGCGTTGACGGTCGATACCGTCGACTGCCGGTCGGCACCCACGACGACGGTGACCCGCTTGGTGGTCACGGTGGTCCCGTCCGAGGCCTCGGCCACGAGTGTGTATGTGCCGGCCTGGGTCGGCATCCACGAGAATGCGCCCGTGCTGGTGTCGAACGACGCACCTTGCGGCAGGTTGTCCATGTTGTAGGTCACCACGTCGCCCGCAGCCGGGTCGGTGGCCGACAGGTCGACCGTCGTCGGGACGGTGGCGCCGGCATACGTGTACAAAGTCACGTCGCCGCTGCCGGACTTGAAGACCGGTGGGCTCAGCAGGGTGCTGGACTGGATATTGACGTGGTCGATGTCGACGGTGGTACCGTTGCCGGTGATTTTGAGCGGCAGGAAGTCGGGCATGTCCCTCTGCATCACCACGTAGCGCCACTGGCCGTGCGTGTTCGGCAACGCGATCGGATTGCCGTTGACGTCCAGCATGGCCTGGCCATTGGTCCGGATGCGGAAGCCGATGGACGTGGCGGGGGTGCCGTAACTTAACACGACATAGCGCGAGCCTTCCGGCGTGGCCGTGCTGCGTACGAAGCCGGTCGAGCCTTCGGTCTGCGCAACCGAATTGGCGTCGTACGCCGTGAAGCGGTCTTCCACTTCGCGATAYGGATCGACATCGGGGATGACCTGGTATTTGTTGCCCTCCGCTTCGGCGGCCTTGGGAATCGCCAGCCAGTAATCGCCGCCGCCATCGGCGCTGTCCCAGGCGTAGAACCTGCGCTTGGCGTAGATCGAAGTGTAGTTCGGGGCGAGCTGTTCCAGGTCCATGCCGCGGACATACTTATAGTAATAGAACGCTTCCCACGTGTTCTGGGTCAGGCGGCCGCGATACCCATTCGCCACGTTCCGATACAGCCCCCGGACGCTGCCATCCGGGTTGACACTCATGGCGACGGGCACCCACGGGATGTCGTAACCGATCATATATTTGCCGAACAGATCATGGACGGCGAACAGACGGTCGTCGAGGAATTCGTAGGGGCCGACGGCGTTCGCCTCGGTCGAAGGCGTACCCGTCACCGGATCGACCTTCGTGTCCTGCGCCATCATCAGCCGGGCCAGGATCTCCGCGTTGGTCAGGTCGCCGGCGCCGTGGGCCTGGTCGCGGCCCATTTCGACGTGCTGGATCTGCGGCGTAATCTCTTCGCCGGTGAGGTCGTTGTGCGTCACCATGCGGAACAGTTGCCTGATCGAACCGGTCCACGCGGGGTCCGGTGCATCCTTGTTGACGGTGAACCACTCGACCGCCTGGTCGTACCCTTCGCGATCGCCCATGAAGATCGAACCGGACATCTTCGCGATGGTCGTGTAAAACTGCTGGTTCATGAACCGGCAGTTGCAGTTGTTGAAGGTCTGGATCACCGGCACGACGAGGTTGGCCGAGAACTTCTGGGTGTCCTCATCCGTCCACTCGAGCGCCGGATCCTGGGTGCTGGTATAGCGGATGATTTCCGCCGCGCCCGTCATCCGTTGCAGCGGAATGCCGGTGTGGATGTGCGAGTCGGTGTAATACGCGTACCTGGACGGATCCATCTGCTCCCACAGGCGGATGATCTGCATGACCTTGGCCCGATAGACCGGATCGCCGGTCACGTAGTAGAGGATTGCCTGGGTGTAGGCTGTCTGGGCGTCCGTCTTGAAAATGCCCTCGTCGCCCCCCGAAGCAATGCCGAAGATRCGCGGCTTTGTCGGGTCGGAACTATTGATGTTCGAAACGCCGCGCGTGCGCGAAGCGTTGGCCGACTGGAGCATCATGTTGAAGTGGGTATACCAGGGCTCCTTCTTCGCCAGGACCTGGGCGCGCATGTTTTCCAGCTGCGCCTTCGTGAAGCCGACGCCGGGATGCTTGAACCCGCTTGCATCGATCGATTCACTGATGACGGGCTGGTAGCTGGTCACCATGGTATCGATA
The DNA here is from genome assembly GCF_056404615.1 of Massilia sp. P2_C2. Taxonomy (NCBI): domain Bacteria; kingdom Pseudomonadati; phylum Pseudomonadota; class Betaproteobacteria; order Burkholderiales; family Oxalobacteraceae; genus Massilia; species Massilia sp. P2_C2. Next base: position 5,662 of record NZ_JBFUDR010000114.1, read on the forward strand.
GGATCCGCCATGGCGATCCGGGCCGGCAGCGGAGCCAGCGTCGCCGCGATGGCGGCCGAAACCGCGACGCTCATGACGCGTTTGCGCGCCACTGCAAATCTTGTTGTTCTCATCTCTGTCCCCTCATTGAAAACCTCGCTTTATTGTTTCTGGTAACGTTAACATACGTCGGACGAGCAGTAAGACGCGGCAGCGCTGACGCGTAACCCGACCGGGGCATGAATTGTTTTTAATCTACGAAGTACATCTGACGCCAAACCATATCGAATGGCACCCACCGACTTCCCCGTGCGGGCCGGAGATGCGCGACCGTACAACTGGGCGACTGGCCGACGAATCGGCACCGATGCACGCGGGCGGTACGTTATCGATACCATACAATTGTAGACCTATTTACGTCGGAGTTACACGAATTCTTGCATTAATTAATTTGGGTGGATGTGTTAATGCAAATTAACTACATGGTCGGGCGCCTGGTACGGCCGGATTGGCCGTGATCCCAGTGGATCAGCCGCCATGCGCGGCGCGAAGAGGGGGGCGTAGGTCGAAGCGGGGCACTGCAGCCGGCGGGTGCGCCCGCACAGCTTCAATGGGCGGTAGCGCCTGCGCAGCCCGCTTCGTCCGCGGTGGCAGGCCTGGACAGCGGCACCGACATCAGCCAGCCGCGCAGGTTGCGGATCAGCGCGTGGCCGCAGAGTTAGCGATCCGCCGGCTTCACGAACATCTCATCTGTTGGCCTCGGGATACCAGGCCAGTTTCGGCCAGTCCAGCTCGACCCACGTCGGCGCATGGTCGCTGGGCTTTTCGCGCCCGCGCACGTCGCGGTCGACGCCGGCGGCCTTCAGCTTCGGCGCCAGAGCCGGGCTCAGCAGCAAGTGGTCGATGCGCAGGCCGGCATTGCGGCCGTACGCGTCACGGAAATAATCCCAGAACGTATAGATGACCTCGCCCGGATGCATCGCGCGCAACGCATCCGTCCAGCCCTGGTCGAGCAGGCGCTGGTACGCGGCGCGGGTCTCCGGGCGGAACAGGGCGTCGTCGAGCCAGCGCTCGGGCTTGTACACGTCCAGTTCGGTCGGCATCACGTTGTAGTCGCCGGCAATGACGACCGGCGCGCGCGCGTCGATCAGTTCCTGCGCGCGCAGGCGCAGGCGTTCGAACCAGCGCAGCTTGTATTCGAACTTCGGCCCCGGCGCCGGGTTGCCGTTCGGCAGGTACAAGCAGGCGACGAGGATGCCGTTCACGGCCGCCTCGATGTAACGGCTCTGTTCGTCGTTCGGGTCGCCCGGCAGCCCGCGCTGCAGTTCCTGCGGCTCCGTTCCCCGCGCGAGGATCGCAACGCCATTCCAGCTTTTCTGGCCGTGCCAGACCGGGCAATAGCCGGCCGCGCGGATCTCCATCTCCGGGAATTTTTCCTGCGGCGCTTTCAATTCCTGCAGGCAGGCGACGTCCGGCCTGGTTTCGTCCAGCCATTGCAACAGGGCGGGCAGGCGGCTGTTGATCCCGTTGACGTTGAAGGTGGCGATGCGCATGGGGGCTTTCGTGGGTTGACGTTACTGATATTGTCGCCCGAGAACGGCCGGGATAGCCGCACGATGAGGTTAAGTAGTTTAACTACTCCATGTGCGCTTCACGAGCCGCTTGGCCGACGGTCGCCTGGAATAAGGGATTGCACCCGAAACGGGCGCCGCCGCGACACCGACCGCGCGCACGTTTGACCTGACGGTGCATAATATCGCAGTCCGTCCGCGCGCCGTGCAGGCCGGCGGCAAGGCGCGCGCGTACCGCTGGGATGCGAAGAAGCGGCTGCTGGAAGTCACTCTGCCGGCTGTGCGCTCGGCACCGTTGCAGGTCGCCGTGACGTTGTGGCAGGGGTGCAGCTCGTGCGCACGGGCAACGGCGCACGATCCTCCGGTGCAGGCGCGCTCCGCGCCCGGACGGGATTCGCTACACTGCCAATCTTGCACAGCGGATTTGCGCACTGCACCATGAAGACCCAACTGTTTCTAGACCTCCAGGAGAGTGGCTCGGCTCCCACGCCGCCGCAGCCACCGACACCTGCGTCCGCGCCACCCGCGCGAGCTACGCTACCCACGCCACCCGAGGCACGCAATGCCCCGGACGATGCCGCCGTGCCGCGGCGACGGCCTGCAGTCTGGCAGGGCCCGGGCGCGCACAGCGGGGACAGGGACGCGGCAATGCAGCGGGCCGACGCCGGCACCATGCAGCGTGGGCCGGACACGGCGGCCCGCGGACTCGGCGTCGCGATCGAGTCCTGGGCCGATCGCGCGGCACGGTCCCGGCCCGCAGCGCCGCCCGCGCCACCGGCAATGACTGCGCCGCCATCGCCCGGGAGGGCGGCGCGCCACGACGCCCTCCCTCGGCCACCGGCACCGGAACCCGTGGCGATCCGCGCGCCCGCCGCTGCGCCCCCCGATCCGGAAGACTATCTCCGGCCCGAAGCGCCTCCTCGGCCGCGGATCGACGCCGGTCCGGTCGCGCGCCCCGAACCGTTTACCGACGACGTCACGATCCCGCGTGCACCGAGCGCCGCCGACGAGGCCGATTGGCTCGCGACACGCCTGAGCGCGGAAATTGCGCAACCCAGGGCGCCGGCCAGGAACGCGTTCTGGAAGCGCCGTCTCGCCGTATGGAGCATTGCCGGCGGCCTGGTCGCGGGTGTGGCGGCGGGCGGTCTGTGGCTGTATAAGGAAACCCGGGGCGTCGGCGCGCCCGTCGTTGTCGCGAAAACAGCGCCGGCCGGCACGGCGCCAGCGGCCGCGGGGAGTGGCGCGCAGGCGTCTGCCGCGCCCGAAGCCGCGACTCGTGTCCCGCAGCCGGCCGCCGCGGCGGACATCGTCCGACCGCTGCCGGACGTGGCGACAGCGGCGCCCGTCCCGGTGGCGCCGGCGCCTGACGCCGCCGCCGACCGGACCGTCAAGACCGTCGACACCGCGACTGCTCATGCGGCCGACGTCGCGCCGCCGAAACGCGCGCCACGGCAGGCGGTGACGGCAGACAAGCGGCCGGCACCAAAGACGCCCCGCGCGCGGACCCACGATACGCCGCCCCCGGCGCGGGTGGCCGCAGAACCGTCTGCGCGCCAGCGCCGCGAAGAATTGCTGATGCAATGCCGGGCGCACGGCTATGACGAGCGCCGGTGCTTCCAGCGCGCGTGTACGATGACGCGCTACGGGCTCGTATGCAGGGGATGAGCCCGGCCGGGCATCAGTGGTGGTCGCGCTGCTTTTCGTATTCGTCCGCTTCGGCCTTGGTGGCGTGCGCGATGCCATCCGGATGCTCGGGCGGCGTATAGAGCGTGTACAGGCGCATCGGCTCGCTGTCCGACGTGTTGATGACGTTGTGTTCGGTGCCCGCCGGGATGACGACGGCGACGCCGTCTTGGAGGGCGTGTCGCTCGCCGTCGAGGATCGCGATGCCCTGGCCCGCCGCATCGTGGCCGGCCATCCTGACGTCGCGATCGTGTTCGCGTCCGGATACGGCAACCTGGTGGCGGGGTCGACGACCAGGTAAGGCCGCCGGCCCCGTGCGATCCGATGCCGTGACGGTGGCGCTTACTTGCTGGCCACCTTGGTCGGCTGCGCGGCGGTTTCCGGCTTCTGCACGACCTGGACGTAATTGTCCTTGTCAAGATAGCGCTGCGCGGTGGCGCGCAGATCGGCCACCGTCAGTTTCTCGCCCTCGGCCAGGGCCGTCAGCATGGCCGAGGCCGGCGTGCCGTCCAGCAGCGAGCCCTGCAGTTGAGTGATCCAATGCTCATTCTCGTGCAACTGCTGCTCATGCCGCTGGCGCCAGTTGGCCTTCACCTTGTCCAGCTCGGCCTGGGTCGGGCCATCCTTGCGGATGCTGTCGATTTCCGCGAACATTGCARCCACGACCTGGTCGGCCTTGTCCGGCGCGGTCGGCAGTACCAGGTCGACGCTGTAGTGCTCGTAGGGAATGCGCTCGACGTTGCCGCGGACCTCGCCCGCATAGATCAGCCCGCGCTTTTCGCGCAGGGCGGCGATGACGCGCAGGTTCAGCACTTCGACCAGGGCGTTCATGCGCTGCATCTCGGCGGGTGACCAGGCAGCCGGCCCGGTGAATTCCAGCCATACGATACTTTTCGGTTCGATGCCGACCTGGATCTCTTTCTTGACGACGCCGGTCACTGGACGCAGGCCGACGTCGCGGTAGCCCACGTGCAGGTCGGGTGTCGGCAACGTGCCGAGATAGGCGGCGACGAGCGGTTTGATTGCCTCCGGGTCGAAATCGCCGACGAGAATAAAGATGAGGTCCTTCGCGCTGGCGAAGCGCTGGCGGTACAGGGCGATGCTGCGGTCCAGGTCGAACCGCTCCAGTTGTGCTGGATCGAGCGGCAGCGTCTTGTACGGGTTCGGCGCGAACGTGGCGTCGATGGTGGCGTCGAGGAGGCGCGCGTTCGGTATTGCCTGGAGATTGTGCAGGTTCTGGGCCAGGGCGCCCTTCAGCTTCGTGTACACGGTTTCGTCGCGCCGCACGCCGTCGAAGCGCAGCCACAGCATCTGGAGCATGGTTTCGAGATCCTCGGCACCGCTGCCCGAACGGCCGTTGATTTCATCCATGTATTGGCTGAGACCGACGCGCAGTTCGGCATTGCGGCCCGTCAGTACCGTCGGCAGGTCGAGCGGCGCAATATCTTTCACCCCCATCGACATGACCAACAGGCCGGCGTTGAGGGCGTTCGTCTGGTCCTGCGCATCGAACAGGGTCGTGCCGCCAAAGCGCCGCGCACTCAGCAGCACCTGGTCCTTGCGGAAGCCGGAGGGCTTGAGGAGGACCTGCACGCCGTTCGAAAGCGTCAGGCGCGTCAGGCCGAGGGTCTCGTCGCGGGTCTCGGCGGTGATCCGGCCTGGCGTGGCTGGGCGTTCCATCAACTGTTGCGCGAGCGATTTCTCGACGCGGGGCGTCATCTGGGCATGCGCGCCTGCATCGGCGCTGGCCAGCAATTGCTCGGCCGTAGGAGGCGGACCGGCCTTCTTGTTGCCGATGGAGACGACCAGCCGGCCGGCGCCCTGCGGGAACGCCTTGCGCGCGGCGGCGTTGACCTCCTCCAGGGTGATCGTGGGTACCATTTCCTGGACCAGGCGGTACTTGGCTTCGGCGCCGGGAATCGGAGCGCCGGTCATGAAATTCTGCAGGTAATCTTTCGCGAACTCGGCCGAGTCGGTCGTCGTCCGTTCCTTGAACATCTTCTCCGTCCCGCTCAACATACTCTTCCGAGCACGGCCCAGTTCGGCATCGGAGAATCCGAACTGGCGCACCCGTTGCAGTTCCTCTTCCAGGGCCTGGACCGACTGGACGGCACTACCCTCGCCGAGTACGGCGATTGCAATGAACTCCCGTTGGCGCGCATTCAGGGGCTGCTGGGATCCGGCAGCAATGCGGGGTGGATTCGGCTGGCGCACAAGCTCGAGCAGGCGCGCGTTCAGCATGTGGCTGAGGAGGTCGTCGACCAACTCGGCGTGAAGGTCGCCGTAGCTGCCGTGGGCCGGCTCGGGCCGGGCCGGGTAGTGCACATGCACTTCGTTCACCGGCAACTCGTCATCGGTGAATACGAATGCTTCGCTGGCCTTGCGCGCGGTGGTCTCCGGGTACGTGCGGATACGCTCGTGGGCCGGGTTCTTCAGCTTGGCGAAATGGGCCTTGACGAGCCGCTCGGCTTCGACGGGCTCGATGTCGCCGACGACGATCACGGCCATCAGGTCCGGCCGGTACCAGTCGCGGTAGAAGCGGCGCAGGGCCTCCGGCTTCGCGTTGCGGATCACGTCTTCCTGGCCGATCGGCAGGCGCAGCGCGTAGCGCGAGTTGTTGTACTGCATGGGCATCAGCGCCTTCAGCGCCCGCAGCTGAGCAGTATTGCGCAGGCGCGCTTCCTCCAGGATGATCGCACGTTCCTTGTCGATGTCATCCGCGTTCAGCGTGACGCCGTGGGCCCAGTCTTCCAGCACCGTGAACGCGGTGGCGACGTTCTCCTTGCGGTCGGTCGGCACGGGCAGGGTGTAGACCGTCTGGTCAGGGAGCGTATAAGCATTCAGGTCGGCGACGAACTTCACGCCGATCGATTCCAGGTACGACACCAGTTCATGCTTCCTGAAATGCGTCGAGCCGTTGAACGCCAGGTGTTCGACCATGTGCGCCAGACCCTGCTGGTCGTCGTCCTCGAGCACCGAACCGGCCTTGACGACGAGCCGCAACTCGACCCGGTGTTCGGGCTTGGCGTTGCGCTGGATGTAATAGGTGAGGCCATTCGCCAGCTTGCCGACCTTGACTTGCGGCCCGACGGGAATCGGGGCGTTCAGGTCGACGGCGGCATGGGCGGATATCGTGGTCGCCACCGCGGCGAACAGCGTGGCGCGAAACAGGGAAAGCATCCGGACATCCTTTCGAATCTTTTTCAGGAAACATAGATTACCAAAAGGAAATGCCGTATAAATACACGGATTATCACTGCCATACCATTCTCGCCGAACCGCTGCTGGCCGCCGTGACGGAGCAGGACGAGGCCGCGCGCCGCGCCTAGACGCGGATATCGCCGAAAAACCCCAGTTGCAGGCTCGAGGCGATGCGCTGGGCCACCTGGATCGGCTCGTTCGCGCCCTCGGTGCCGAACACCTCGATGGCGGTCATCCTGAACAGCGTGAGCCAGCGCACGAAGTGTTCGGTCCCGATCCCCGACAGCGCCATGTGCGCGTCGTACACATTCCCCTGGAACTCGCCGGTCCCGAGCAGAATCTTCGTCCAGAACGCAACCATCCGCGGCATGTGCTCGTGCCAGTGCCCGGCCAGCTTCGCTTCGAAGACGGGGCCGAGCACGGCGTCGTCGCGTACGCGTGCATAAAACGAGTCGACCAGCTGGACGATCGACGATTCGGTGATGGYGGGGGAGGGCATGCTGAACTTCTCTAAGAAAGCCTCATTCTAGCGCACTGTAGACTCGGCCTGCACCGGTCGTGCGGCTTCATTGCCATTGGATGGCATTCCGAACTACCGAGACATGGAAAAGAATCCTTCCATTTCGGGGAGGAATGTTGTTCAATATCCGGCATATCGACAACCATGGACGACATCATGAAACGGATCGCATTGCTCGTGGCCTTGCTGGCCGCTTTACCCCTGACCGGAACGGCGGACGCAGCTTCAAAGGTGGCCGCGAACGCCGCCCGGTCGCCGGAACGGCAGGTCGACGTGCTGTTCGCCAGGTGGAACCGGCCAGGCATGCCGGGGGCCGTTGTCGCGGTCATTCGTGATGGCAAAGTGGTGCTGAGCAAAGGCTACGGACTGGCCGACATCGAGCACGGCGTGCCGATGTCGCCGGCGACCGAGGTCGTCATCGGCTCAATGTCCAAGCAGTTCACCGCGTTTGCGATCCACCTGCTGGCGCAGGACGGCAAGCTGTCGCTCGACGACGATRTCCGCACCTACCTGGCGGACGTGCCGGACTTCGGCAAGACGATCACGATCCGCCACCTGTTGCACCACACGAGCGGACTGCGCGACTATTTCGAGCTGATGTTCATGGCCGGCCTGCGCGGGGACGACGTGATCGACGAAGGCACGGCGCTGGCCCTGATCGGCCGCCAGCGCGCGTTGAACTTCGAACCCGGGCAGGAATGGGCGTACAGCAACACCGGGTATCTGCTGCTCGGCCGGATCGTGCAGCGGGTCTCCGGGAAGCCGCTGCCGGAGTTCGCGCGCGAACGCATCTTCGCGCCGCTCGGCATGACGCACACGGCGTTCCAGCCCGAGTACGGGAGCCTCGTGCCGGGACGCGCGCTGCCGTACCAGCCATCGGAGCGGGGCGGCTACAAATCCGTCGCCGTGAGCGTGGCCACGGTCGGTGACGGCGGCGTGCTGACAACGGTGGGCGACTTGGCCCTGTGGGACCGCAATTTCTACGATGGACGTGTCGGCGGCATGGGTGTGGTCAAGCGGATGCAGGTCACCGGCGTGCTCAATGACGGCAAGCCGATCGAGTACGCATCCGGCCTGTTTGTCGAGACCTACCGCGGCTTGCGGAGGGTCGAACACAGCGGTGCGATCGCAGGTTACAGCGCCCAACTGTGGCGGTTTCCCGATCAGCGCCTGTCGGTGATCGTGCTCGCCAACACGTCCGACATGAACACGTTCCGGATGGTGGGCGGCATCGCCGACATCTACCTCGCTGGCGCACCCGGCATACAGCCGGCGGCACCGGCGGCGCCCGAGCAGGCATTCAGGGCAACCGGGACAGATCCGGCGCGCCTCGATGCGCTGGCCGGATACTACGCGACGTCGCCCGAAACCGGCGTCATGTTCACGAAGGAGGATGGCCGGCTGATGGCGCTGGGCACTGGCTTTCCGAAAATTCCAGTGTACGCGTACGGCGAGCGCGCCTTCTTCGCGCGGTCGACGGATGCGCAGTTCACCTTCGACGCGCCGGRCAAGGACGGCTTCGCCGCAGGCGGCACCCTGCACGTGGGCGGACGGGACATTCCGGCAAAGCGTATCGCGCGTCCAGTGCCGTCCGATGCAGAGCTGCGGCGGTACGAAGGCGATTTCTACAGCGACGAGCTGCACGTGCTGTATTCGGTCACCGCCAGGGACGGCGACCTCGTGCTGACCTACCCACGGGGCACGGTCACGCTCGGATTCAATCCGCGCGGTGAGTATGCCACCGGGTTCGGCGACCTCAGGTACCAGTGCAGCGCCGGAGAACGCTGCACCGGTTTCACGATGGGCGACTGGAGGGCGCGCAACCTGCAGTTCGCGCGGGTTGCGCTGCAGGGGGCGAGCACGAGGTAACGGCAAGGATGACTTCGCGGTGCCGAGCCGCAACCCGGCCCGGTGCCCGGGCTCGGCGTTGCGCTGGATGTCGTCGGCTCGACAGGAATCCCGGCGTTCAAGTCGATGGCGGCGTCGGCGGTCAGCCCAGTGTAAAGTTCGCTTAGGCTATTGTTCACACTATTGGGCAGCGGGAATGTCTTGCCGGAACTGGTCTTGGCCGGTTAAGGTAACCATGCCGGTAGCGCACGGTTCAAGCCGACGCCAGGAAAGAAATGCTTGTGCTACGCTTTCTTTGAGGAAATTTCAATGAAAAGGAGCGGCGTGAAAAATCAGGTGAAATCCTCCGTGATGGACGCGATCGGCAACACGCCCGTCGTCAGGCTCGGCCGGGTCTTTCCCGGTGTCGACGTGGTGGCGAAGCTCGAATTCATGAACCCCGGCGGCAGCATCAAGGATCGCATGGTGCGCTACATGCTGAACCACATGCCGGCCGGGACGACGCGCGTCGTCGAAGGCTCGTCCGGCAACACGGGGGCGGCACTTGCGATGGCCAGTGCCGTTCTGGGCCTGCAATGCGATGTGACCTTGCCGCAGACCACCAGTATCGAAAAGGTCAAGCGCATCCGCGCCTACGGGGCCGAGGTGCATCTGTGCCCACTGGACGACGGCGGCGGTTGCGCCTGCAGCTACCAGGCCGTGGCCGAGCACCTCGCAGAGGGCGAGCATGTCCATTTCCTCGACCAGTACCGCTCGGCGTTGAACCGCGAAGCCCATTACCGCGACACGGGCCCGGAACTGTGGCAGCAACTGGCCGGCGAGATCGACGTATTCGTCTGCGGCATCGGCTCCGGCGGCACGATCTCCGGCATCGGCCGCTACCTGAAGGAGCAGAAGCCCGGCCTGACCGTGATCGGCGTCGAACCGCGCAATTCGTCCTACCGCAAGCTCGTCACGGACACGCCCGCCGCCGGTCCGTTCGCCACTATCGTCGAGGGCGTGGGCAAGCGGCAGCCGTCGCGCAGCTTCGACGCGGCTGTCGTGGACGACGTCGTGCAGGTCGACGACGACGACGCCGTGAACTGGTGCCGGCGGCTGGCGACGGAGGAGGGGATCCTGGCCGGCGGTTCGAGCGGTTGCGTCACGGCCGGCATCGCGCAACTGGCGCCGCGGCTCGGGGGAGCGCGCGTGGCAACCGTGTTCCCGGACTCCGGCGTGTACTATCTGTCGAAGTATTTCTGAATCCGGATCCGTCGTGACCGACCTCATCGCCCTGCTCGGTGCCCGCATCCCCGCCAACCTGGCGCCGTTCATGCTGGCCAACGTCACCGCACCCGCCGTGCGTGGACTGCCGCACGGCCCGGACTGCATCGCGCGCCGCCTCGGCTGCCCCTGTGGCAGTTGGGAACTGAAACTGCGTACCGCATGCCGGCGCGAGCGCCGCGGGCTGTTCGGCCGCAAGACGGTGGCGGCGCCCGTCGCGCCCGTGTTCGCAGCCTGTCCCGTGTGCGGGCGCGACGTGCTGCTGTTCGATCCGGCGCAGCATGGCTGGGATGGCCGCCATGGCGACGGCATACGTCCGACCGCGGACGACGAAGCCTGGTTCGGCTTCGCTGCCGGCGAGGTCATCGTGAGTTATTCATACCGCGCCGAGGACGAATACCGCACCATGCTGGCCGATGGTTGCCCCGATCCGCAGGACTGGTTCGACTGCTTTGCCATCGTGTTCCGCGCGCCCGACGCCCAGCCGGTGCTCGTGCTGTCCCAGGTGTGTGCGCGGCGCAAGGCGACGCGCGTCTAGCGCCGGCCGGACAGGTATTCCACGCCGTCCGGGCCGTAGCTCTCGCGATGCGGCTCGTCGCGCCGCACGTGGAACACGTCGCCCGCGCGATAAATCTTGATCTCGCCGCCCGCGTGGACGCGGATCTCGCCTTTCAGGATCAACGCCTTCGCTTCGAACGGGTGGGCGTGGTCGTCGAGGCGGCCATTCGGTGCGCGCTGGACGAGGACCGGTTCGGCATAGCCTTCCGCGCGCAGGGTGTCGAGGAATTCCTGTTGTTCCATGCTTTGCTCGCTAGTCGTGACTGGACGAGTGTAACGCGAATGGCGGCACCGATGGCGTACGGAAAAGGCGAGCTCAGGAAGCGGCGCGAGCCACGCGCGTGCGCCGGCCTTCCGCCACCCGGTAGCCGATGGCCAGCACGGCGAGCCAGGCCGGGATCATCCACACGGACACGCGCAGTTCCGGTGTCGCAACCATGATCGCGACGATGCCGGCCAGATAGACGAGGCAGACCCAGTTCGTCAGCGGATAAAGCGGGCTCGGGAAGGCCGTCGCCGCGCCCGCCGCCCGCCTGGCGGCGCGGAAGCGCAGGTGGCTGTAGCTGATCATGGCCCAGTTGATCAGCATGCCCGCGACGGCGAGTCCCATCAGCAAGCCCAGCGCCTTGCCGGGCACGGCATAGTTGACGCCCACGCACAGCGCGGTGGCGACGGCCGACACGGCCAGCGACGCCAGCGGCACGCCGCGCTCGTTCACGCGCAGCAGCGAACGCGGCGCATGGCCCTGCACGGCGAGGCCGTACAGCATGCGGCTGTTCGAGTACACGCAGCTGTTGTAGACGGACAGCGCGGCCGTGAGCACCACGACGTTCAGCACGTGCGCCACGACGCCGGCGTCCAGCGCCTTGAAGATCAGCACGAACGGGCTGGCGCCGGGCACGATCTGGTCCCACGGATACAGCGACAGCAGCACCGCCAGCGCGCCGACGTAGAACACGAGGATGCGCCACAGGGTCTGGTTCGTCGCACGCGGAATCGAATGCGCGGGGTCGGCCGCCTCGGCCGCCGTGATGCCGATGACTTCCAGCCCGCCGAACGAAAACATGATGATGGCCATGGACATGACCAGCCCCTCGATGCCGTGCGCGAAAAAGCCGCCGTGCGTCCACAGGTTCGCGACGGACGCCTGCGGCCCGGCGCCGCCGCTGGCGAGCAGGAATACGCCGTAGACGATCATCGCGACGATGGCCGCCACCTTGATCACGGAAAACCAGAACTCGCTCTCGCCGAATGCGCGCACATTGATCAGGCTGATGCCGTTGGCGAGCACGAAGCAGCCCAGCGCCGACACCCACGTGGGCACGCCTGGAAACCAGTACTGCACATAAATGCCGACGGCGGACAGTTCCGCCATGCTGACGAGCACGTACAACACCCAGTAATTCCAGCCGGAGACGAAGCCGGCGAAACGGCCGCAATACTTGTCGGCGAAATGGCCGAACGAGCCCGCGACCGGTTCGTCGACCATCATCTCGGACAGCTGGCGCATGATCAGGAAGGCGATCAGGCCGGCGATCGCGTAGCCGAGCAGCACGGATGGACCGGCCAGCCGGACGGTTTCCGCGACGCCGAGGAACAGGCCGGTACCGATGGCACCGCCGAGGGCCATCAGCTGGATGTGCCGGCTCTTGAGGCCGCGGTGGAGTTGGGTGTGGTCGTGGGCCATGGCGTCCATTTTCATCAGGTACTCTTCAGGGCGGGAAGGAAAGGAGCCGATTGCGCAGCAATCGATGCCTTTCGGTTGCGAAAAGCGCTGCGTATAATCACAGCATGATTCTTGTTTATCGTTACCGCGTGAAATCCCTTAACGGGCTGCTCAACAGGCAGTCGCATGCATGTAACGTTGTCTGGAATTACTGCAATGATCGGCAAAAGGATGCGCTGCGTTTTGGCCGCCCCTGGCTGTCGGGTTTCGACCTGAACAAGCTGACGACCGGCAGCAGCAAGGAACTGGGCTTGCACTCCGGGAC
>NZ_JBFUDR010000115.1:0-18260 GCF_056404615.1 Massilia sp. P2_C2
CCGTGCAACTGGACCTGTGCCTGCCTCCGGACGACTGCGGCCGCGCCGTCGTCGAGGCACTGGTCGTGCGGGCACGCATGCGCCGCCGCGGCATCGGCGGCGTACTGCTGCGCGCCGCCGAGGCCGAGGCGCGCGCGCTGGGGCGGTCCGAGCTGCGCGTCGCGGCGCAGGCCGGGTCCGGCGCGGATGCCCTGATCCACGATCTCGGCTACGCCTGCGCGGGCGACGCGGACGGCCAGGTCGTCTACACGAAAACCTTGTTGATGACGGAGGCGGCATGATCCCGGGCGAATACTTCCTCGAGGCGGACGACATCGTCATCAACGCCGGCCGGCGCACGCTGACGCTCGTCGTCGCGAATGCCGGCGACCGGCCCGTGCAGGTCGGCTCGCACTATCACTTTTACGAAGCCAACGATGCGCTGCAATTCGATCGCGCCGCCGCGCGCGGCATGCGCCTGAACATCGCGGCCGGCACCGCCGTGCGCTTCGAGCCGGGCCAGCAACGCACCGTGGAGCTGGTCGACCTGGACGGCAGCCGCATCGTGCACGGTTTCCTGGGCCGCGTGTCCGGCCCGCTCGAAGGAGGACGCTGAATGGCCATCGTCACACGGCAGGCGTATGCCGACATGTACGGCCCGACGACGGGCGACCGCATCCGCCTGGCGGACACGGAACTCGTCATCGAGATCGAACGCGACTACGCGATCTATGGCGAAGAAGTGAAGTTCGGCGGCGGCAAGGTGATCCGCGACGGCATGGGCCAGTCGCAGCGGCCGCGCGCCGACGTGATGGACACCGTGATCACGAACGCCGTCATCGTCGATCACTGGGGCATCGTCAAGGCCGACATCGGCATCAAGGATGGCCTGATCGCCGGCATCGGCAAGGCGGGTAATCCGGACATCCAGCCGGGCGTGACGATGGCCATCGGCGGCGCGACCGAGATCATCGCGGGCGAAGGCATGATCGTCACGGCGGGCGGCATCGACACGCACATCCACTTCATCTGCCCGCAACAGATCGACGAGGCCCTCACGTCCGGCATCACGACGATGCTGGGCGGCGGCACCGGTCCCGCGGTCGGTACGGCCGCGACGACCTGCACGCCGGGCGCCTGGCACATCCACTCGATGCTGATGGCGGCCGACGCTTTTCCGATGAACCTCGGCTTCTTCGGCAAGGGTAACGTGAGCCAGGCGAGGCCATTGGTAGAGCAAGTGGAGGCGGGCGTCGTGGGCCTGAAACTGCACGAGGACTGGGGCAGCACGCCGGCCGCCATCGACAGCTGCCTGTCCGTCGCGGAGCGCATGGACATCCAGGTCGCGCTGCACTCCGACACGCTGAACGAGGCCGGCTTCCTGGAATCCACGCTGGCCGCGTTCAAGGGCCGCACGATCCACACCTTCCACACGGAAGGCGCGGGCGGCGGCCACGCGCCGGACATCATCGCCGCGGTCGGCCAGGACAACGTGCTGCCGTCGTCGACGAATCCCACGCGCCCGTACACGGTGAACACGCTGGACGAGCACCTCGACATGCTGATGGTCTGCCATCACCTCGACCCCGCCATCGCGGAAGACGTGGCGTTCGCGGAGTCGCGCATCCGCCGCGAGACCATCGCGGCCGAGGACATCCTGCACGACCTCGGCGCCATCTCGATGATGTCGTCCGACTCGCAGGCCATGGGCCGCGTCGGCGAGACCATCACGCGCACGTGGCAGACGGCGCACAAGATGAAGGTGCAGCGCGGCCCGCTCGAGGGCGACTCTGCGCGCAGCGACAACGCGCGCGTCAAGCGCTACGTGGCCAAGTACACGATCAATCCCGCGATCGCGCACGGCATCTCGCWCGCCGTCGGCTCGCTGGAGCCGGGCAAGATCGCCGACATCGTGCTGTGGCGGCCCGGCTTCTTCGGCGTCAAGCCGTCGATGGTGCTGAAGGGCGGGATGATCGCGACGAGCCTGATGGGCGACCCGAACGCGTCGATCCCGACGCCGCAGCCGGTGCACTACCGGCCCATGTTCGGCGCGTTCGGCGGGGGCCTGAAGAAATCGTTCACGTTCGTGTCGCAGGCGGCGTACGACGCGGGCATCGCCCGCCAGCTCGGGCTGGCCAAGACCGTCATCCCGGTGCGCAATACGCGCGGCCTGAGGAAGCGCGACATGATACACAACGGGGCGACGCCGCACATGGAGGTCGATGCGGAGACGTACGAGGTGCGCGCGGACGGTCGCCTGCTGGTGTGCGAGCCGGCCGCCGTGCTGCCGCTGGCGCAAAGGTACTTTTTGTTTTAACGGGCGGATTCGGTCCGCGTGGGCACAGGGGTGCCCACCCTACGCCTTTTAGCGGGGGGCGATCCGCGTGGACGTAGGGTGGGCACCCCGTGCCCATGCGGCGATGTTGCCGTCATCGCCGACCGTCAACCGATACGTAAAGGAGCGCATATGTTGTCACTGCATACCAAGGTCGCCCAGGCGGACGTCGTCCACGACACGCTGGTGCTGCCATACGACCAGCGCGAGCGTTGCCGCCAGCGGGCTCGGCTCGCGTCCGGCGAAGAGGTCGCGCTGTTCCTCGTGCGCGGCACGGTGCTGCGTGACGGCGAGCTGCTGACGGGCGAGGGCGGGCGCGTGGTGCGTGTCGTCGCGGCGCCCGAACCCACGTACCTCGTGCGCTGTGCGGACGCCACCATGCTCGCGCGCTGCGCGTTCCACCTCGGGAACCGCCACACGCAGGCGCAGGTGGGACCGGGCTGGCTGCGCATCCGCGTCGATCCGGTGCTGAAGGACATGGTGGAAGGCCTCGGCGCGCAGGTCATCGAAGAGCTGGCGAAGTTCGAGCCGGAACCGGGCGCGTATGCCGGCGGCCACGGCCACCACGATCACGGCCACGGCGGCGGCCTGCTGGCGCCCGTGCCCGTGCGCCAGAAGATCCACCGTCCGGCCGACATGGCCCCTGCGACGGCGCCGGCGGACGCATGAACGCCGCCAGCCTGCTGCACCTGCTGCAGTTCGCCAGTCCGGCATTGCCGATCGGCGGCTACAGCTATTCGCAGGGCCTGGAAGCGGCCATCGAGGAAGGTCGCGTGCACGACCCGATCACCGCGCACGCGTGGCTCGTGCGCTATCTCGACGAGGTGCTGGCCTGCTGGGACGCGCCGCTGTTGTGGCGCCTGCTGCGTGCGTTCGCGGCACGCGACGTGGCTGCAATCGACACCTGGAGCGCCTGCTTCCTGGCGTCGCGCGACACGGCCGAACTGCGCGCCGAAACCGTCCAGATGGGGTATTCGCTGACCCGGCTGATCGCGGACCTGGGCGTGGCCGACGTCGGCCTGCTGGGCGACGAGGTGTCGCTGCCGGCGGCATATGCGTGTGCCGTCGACGCCCTCGGCATCCCGCACGAGGAAGCGCTGCTGGCCATGCTGTTTTCCTGGGCCGAGAACCAGGTGCTCGTGTGCGTGAAATCCGTGCCGCTGGGGCAGGTGGCGGGCCAGCGCCTGCTGCTGTCGCTGCGGCTCGACATCGAACGCGCGGCCGTCACGGCGCGCACCCTGCCGGATGCCGACCTGTCGAACTGGTCGCCCGGCCTGTCCATGCTGTCGATGCGGCACGAGGTGCAGCATGGGCGCCTGTATCGTTCCTGAAAGAGGTAGAAATGACATCGAATCCCCTGCGCGTGGGCATCGGCGGGCCGGTCGGCTCCGGCAAGACCGCCCTGTGCGAAAAGCTGTGCCGCAGCATGCGCGAACACTACGACATGGCCGTGATCACGAACGACATCTACACGCGCGAAGACATGGAGATCCTGCTGCGCGCGAACGCGCTGCCGCCCGAGCGCCTGATGGGCGTCGAGACGGGCGGCTGCCCGCACACGGCGATCCGCGAGGACGCGTCGATCAACCTGGAAGCGATCGCCCGCCTGCAGGCCGACTTCCCGGCACTGGAACTGGTCCTCGTGGAATCCGGCGGCGACAACCTGGCCGCCACGTTCAGCCCCGAGCTCTCGGACCTGACCCTGTACGTGATCGACGTCGCCGGCGGCGAGAAGATCCCGCGCAAGGGCGGGCCCGGCATCACGCGCTCGGACCTCCTCATCATCAACAAGACGGACCTCGCACCGCACGTGGGCGCCAACCTGGACATCATGGCCAGCGACGCGCGCCGCCAGCGCGGCGAGCGTCCGTTCGTCTTCACGAACCTGCGCACGGGCGAAGGCGTGCAGGCCGTCGTCGACTTCATCCGCGAGCAGGGGCTGCTCGACCACTGAGCCCGGGAACACACCACAACGATCACGTCGAAAGGACATCACATGAACAGCAAGGGCAACACGAATGGGGCGGTGCCGGGCGACGGCATGGAAGGCGACGTACGCATATCCGGCTACGGCGCGCAGCGCAGCGCCCAGCATGCGGCGCGCGACGCCGGATTGCGCGCGGTCGCAGGCGGGTCGTCGAGCACCGGCTCCCGGCTGGCCGGTGTCGTCGCCGTGCTTGCGGGCCTGGCCGTGGCACTGCCTGCCGCCGCGCATCCGGGCCATCCGGACAGCGGTTTCACGGCCGGCCTGCTGCATCCGCTGACGGGGCTCGACCACCTGCTGGCGCTGCTGGCCGTCGGCCTGTGGAGCCGCGAGCAGCGCCATGGCGCCGTGCTGCCGCCCGCGTTCCTCGTCATGATGGCGCTGGGCGCCGCCTGCGCCGGCGCGGGCCTCGCGCTGCCGGCGCTGGAGACGTCGATCGCCGCCACCGTGCTGCTGCTGGGCGGACTCGTGGCATGCTCGCCGGGCCTGCAGCGGCGCCTGCCGCCTCAGGCAGCGGTCGTCGTGGTAGGTGGTTGCGCCTTCCTGCATGGGCTGGCGCATGGCGTGGAACTGGCGGGTGCCGCGAGCGGCGCGGGCTTTCTGCTGACGAGCGCCGCGTTGATGACGCTCGGCGCGCTGCCGGGCGCGCGCCTGCGCCGCGTGGCCGGCGCCGCGATCGGCGCGGTCGGCTTATGCCTGCTGACGGGTGTCGTCGGCGCTTGACGCCGGGTTGGCGCCGGGGGCCGGCTCGGCCAGGCGGATCGGCGCCGCCTTGTCTGGATACCGGGCACGCACGCCTTCATAGGCCTGGGCGATGGCGGCGATGTCGGCCGCTTCGTCGCCCGTCATCGTCAGCGTGCGCGTGACGTCGATGATCTTTTTGCCGTAATCGAGCGAGATGAGCAGCACCGGCACGTCGGCGGCGAGCGCGATGCGATAGAAGCCGCTCTTCCAGTGCGGCCGATAGCTGCGCGTGCCTTCCGGCGTGATTGCCAGCCAGAACCAGTCCGACGCGCGCATCGTCTGCGCCAGGCGCAGGATCGCACCCTGCGGCGCGCTGCGGTCGACGGCCACGCCGCCCCAGTAGCGCATGAGCGCACCCATCGGGCCGCGGAACAGCGAATCCTTGGCGAGCCAGCGGAAGTGCAGACCGACCGCCCACTTGGCCAGCAGGCCGACCGGGAAATCCCAGTTCGACGTGTGCGGATACACGACGGCGATGCCGTGCGGGCCGGGCAGGGGTTTGAAATGGAACTGCCAGCCGATCGCGTTCAGCAGCCGCAGCGCCGCGCGTTGGCGCCAGGTCGGCAGCGCCTCGGAGCGTACCAGGTAGTCGTCGTTCATGTTTCCTCCTTGCTGCGGACCGTGCCCGGCTGCACGCGGTCGTCTCCGGCAATCTCTATTGCGTCTCGGCAAGCAAACCGGACATTCTATAGCGCCGCCCGGAGGGGGACAAGCGAAAAAACTGGAAGCCTCGCGGCCCCGTCGGTATCATCCTTGCCTCTCAATCAAGGATTTTCAAGATGCACGTAACGATTTTTCACAATTCCCGCTGCGGCACGTCGCGTAACACCTTGGCCGCCCTGCGCGAAGCCGGCATCGAACCATATGTGGTCGACTATCTCGCGCAGCCGCCGTCGCGCGACGAACTGAAGGACTTGATCGCCCGCGCCGGGCTGAACGTGCGCGATGCCGTGCGCAGCAAGGAGGCGGTGTATGCGGAACTGGGCCTGGACGATCCGGCCACGACGGACGACGCGCTGCTGGACGCGATGGTGGCCCACCCGATCCTCATCAACCGCCCGTTCGTCGTCACGCCGAAGGGCGTGCGCCTGTGCCGGCCGGCCGAGCTGGTGCGCGAGATCCTGTAAGAACCTATCCCAGTAGGGTGGGCGGCCTCCGCCCACGCGGACGTTTGCAATCCGCATACGTCCGCGTGGGCACGGGGTGCCCACCAGTTCCGGGCGGCTCCGGGGCCAGTCAATGCTGGCAGGCGCCGATGTCCATGGCCTCCTTTGCGGGACGCGCCTTGCCCTGGAAGTCCGGCCCGGCGTCCGCGTCGTGCAAGCCCTTGCCGATCGCCGGAGAATCGTCCGCCGGGCAGAAATCCGGCGTGCCGTCGCGCGTGTAGGCAACGAAGCGGGGCGCGGCCGCCACGGTGCCGCTGTGTGTCATGCCCTTCGCCAGGTGCCAGTCGCCCTCCGTATTGTCGGACACGAGGTTGTTGCGGTAACTGTTGTGCGCCCCCGTCGCGCCCTGTTCGGAGATGCCGTAGCGGTTGTCGTACACGATGTTGTTGACGACCCGCGTGTGGTCGTTCGGCCCGTCCGTGTGATAAAAATCGCCGCCGCCGACCAGGATGCCCGTGTTCGATGCCGCCACCGTATTGTTGGCGACGACGACGTCGTGGGCATCGTGCCACAGGTGGATGCCCGCTTCCGCGACCCGGTAGACGATGTTGTCGCGGATCGCGGCGGGCGTGCTCACATAGATGCCCTGCACCCAGCGGCAGCCCGGAGGACCGATGTCGTGCACGCTGTTGCCGGACACCTCGGCATGCGCGCCATGGTAATACCCGTCCACGCCGATGCCGGAGCCGCCCGCGCTCGTGCACGGCACCGTGATGGCGACGTGGTGTAGGTGGTTGCCGACGATCCGGTCGTACGAGCCGCCGCTGTAGATGCCCGTGGTCCAGCGGATGCCGGCGCTCGCCTCCGGCCCGTCGAGGCCGGGACTGCCGTCGATGTCGAAGCCTTCGATGTCGACGTAGCTGGCGCGGTTGTCCCAGCCCATCGCGCTCCCCGACACGGGCGGTGGCACGATGTGCGCGCGCCAGCGTTCCGTTGCGCGGAACACGATGCGGGCGTTCGCCTTGCCGTCGACGGTCGTGCGGAAACCGCCGTGGTAGGTGCCGGGCAGCACGTTGACGATCGTGCCGGGCGTGACGAGCCGGGCAGCGCGCGCCAATGAGCGCAGCGGCGCCGCGCGCGTGCCCGGGTTGCTGTCCAGGCCGTCCGGTGCGACGTACAGCTCGTTCGGTACGACCTCGGGCGTGACCGTGATGGCGGGTGCTTCCTTCATCGTGCAGGCGGCAGGCAGGATGCAGGCGAGCGCATAGACCAATGCCCGCAGGGTAGCGCGTCCGTGGCGCGGCGGTACGTCGGACGGGGCAGGGCGTAGTGGTGTCATGGCGGGCAGGTGCGATCGCTAACGGCGCAAGTTTGCCGGACACGCCCGCCGGCGCGGCCGTCTGCCTCAATCGGGCGATTGATGCCGCTTAAGCCGGGTGCAGGCGACTACGCACGCGCCATRTCAGCGGCGCCGTGCAACCCGATGCGGGTCGATCATTCCGTCGGCATGGTGCGCACGTGCTGCCGATGTGGTAGTCCGCAAACACTCATCGAAAAAAGTTTGAAACAGCAAAATCAGTAAGTTTATTTTGCCTTAATCTTGACCCGGCAGCACGCAGCGTCCGTGGCACCGGCCGCCGCTGCCGCCTGGATCCTGTCCGCCCTGTCCCGTTGTCCGTACAGGAATCATGAACTCCTTTGAGACGGGTAGGTTTTCGATGCTCCATTCCTTCAATGTACACTCGGCAAATTTGCGTCGAAGTGCGAGCGCGCTGCTGATTGCCTTCGGTCTCTTGTGCGCGCTGTGTATCTTCTTCGTGTTCGAAGTCGCCGACCTGCGGCGGACGCTGCGTGAACTGCGGGACAACGATCTGGTGCGCATCGAAACAAGAAACATCCTGGTCGACCTGCTCGATGCCGAGACGGGGCAGCGGGGTTTCCTGCTGACCGGCGATCCGAATTTGCTCGAGCAGTACCAACGTGGGCGCAATCATGTCAGCGAACGCATCCGGCGGTCGCGGGAAGACGGCGCCATGGATGAGCATCTCAAGGGCGATGCCGCGCAGATCATGCTGCTGGCAGACTCCGGGCTCGAGGAACTTGCGCGAACGGTCGCGCTGAAAAGGCAGGGGCACGGCGCGGCCGCACTCGACGTGGTCAAGGGTGGCTATGGCAAAAGCCAGATGAGCAAGGCGCGTCTCCTCATCCAGGCCAACCTGGAGAATCTGCGGCGGGCGCGCGACCGGCTGCTGGACGATCTGAACAGGCGGATCGAGAGAAGCGCGGTCCTCCTCGTGCTCATTCTCGGCACCGCCGTTGCACTGACGCTTCATGCGTGGCGTTCGCTGTCCACCTCGGCCAGGATGAACAATGAACTGGCTGCGCATCTGGCGCAGGAGGCGTCCCACGATGTACTGACCGGCTTGCCGAATCGCCGGTTTTTCCACAGCTGGGCGCGGCAACTGGTCGGGAGAAGCCAGCGCGACCAATCCTGCTTTACGCTGTTGCTGATCGATCTGGACGGCTTCAAGAAGGTCAACGACACCCTCGGGCATGCGACGGGCGACGAGGTGTTGAAGGCGGCCACGGCGCGCTTCCGGACGACGCTGCGTGCCGGCGAACTTCTCGCCCGTCTCGGCGGAGACGAGTTCGCATTGCTGGTGGAGGGAAACGTCTCGCGGATCGATCTGATCGGGCTCGCGGAGCGCCTGATCTCATCGCTCAGGACCCGCCTCCATGCCGACCTGCCGGACGACGCCGTGGGCGCCAGTATCGGCGTCGCGTGCTTTCCGCACAATGGCTCCGATATCGACATGCTGGTCGAAGCCGCCGACGAGGCACTCTACCAGTCGAAAGAGGGCGGGCGCGGCATGGTGTCGTTCGCGCCGACGGGTCGCTGCCGGGTTTGATCGCAGGCCGGCGCCGGGCCGGGTCATCCGCGCTGCATGGACGGTGGCACCGGCGCCGGCACGAGGCCAGCACGATCGCCGCACTTCAGTTACATTGTGCAGCTACGCACCCTGTCTCAAGACCAGGTCGCGCCGCCCGGTCTTGAAAATGCGGGTATATACACTTACATTGGCGTTCCGTATCCACAGGAGATTGTGATGAGCCGTAAGACCCCCATCGAGCGTTACCGCAACATCGGCATCAGTGCCCACATCGATGCCGGCAAGACCACGACCACGGAGCGCATCCTGTTCTACACCGGCGTGAACCACAAGATCGGCGAGGTGCACAACGGCGCGGCGACGATGGACTGGATGGAGCAGGAACAGGAACGCGGCATCACGATCACCTCGGCCGCGACGACGGCCTTCTGGAAGGGCATGGGCGGTAATTTCGCCGAGCACCGCATCAACATCATCGACACGCCGGGCCACGTCGACTTCACGATCGAAGTCGAGCGCTCGATGCGCGTGCTCGACGGCGCCGTCATGGTCTACGATTCCGTCGGCGGCGTGCAGCCGCAGTCGGAGACCGTATGGCGCCAGGCGAACAAGTACAAGGTGCCGCGCATCGCCTTCGTCAACAAGATGGACCGCGTGGGCGCGGACTTCTTCCGCGTCCAGCAGCAGATCCACGACCGCCTGAAGGGCAATGCCGTGCCGATCCAGATCCCGCTCGGCGCGGAAGAGCATTTCGAGGGCGTGGTCGACCTCGTCAAGATGCGCGCCATCCGCTGGGACGACGCGAGCCAGGGCGTGCGCTTCACCTACGAGGACATCCCGGCCGACCTGCTGCCGCTGGCGCAGAAGTGGCGCGAGCACATGGTCGAGGCGGCGGCCGAGGCCACGCCCGAGCTGACGGAAAAATACCTGAACGGCGAAGCGCTGACGGAGGACGAGATCAAGGCCGCACTGCGCCGGCGCACCATCGCGGGCGAGATCGTCCCGATGCTGGCCGGCTCCGCCTTCAAGAACAAGGGCGTGCAGGCGATGCTGGACGCCGTCGTCGAATACCTGCCGTCGCCCGCCGACATCCCGGCGATCGCGGGCCACGACGAGGACGATCGCCCGCTGGAGCGGCATCCGTCGGACGACGAGCCGTTCTCCGCGCTCGCCTTCAAGATCATGACCGACCCGTTCGTCGGCCAGTTGACGTTCTTCCGCGTGTACTCGGGCGTCGTGAATTCGGGCGATACCGTGTACAACCCGACCAAGGGCCAGAAGGAACGGCTGGGCCGCATCCTGCAGATGCACGCCAATGAGCGCAAGGAGATCAAGGAGGTGTTCGCGGGCGACATCGCCGCCGCCGTCGGGCTGAAGGCCGTGACGACGGGCGATACGCTGTCCGATCCGGACAAGGTGATCGTGCTGGAAAAGATGGCGTTTCCGGAACCCGTGATCTCACAGGCCGTCGAGCCGAAGACCAAGGCCGACCAGGAAAAGATGGGCATCGCGCTGTCGCGTCTCGCGCAGGAAGACCCGTCGTTCCGCGTGCGCACGGACGAGGAGTCGGGCCAGACGATCATGTCCGGCATGGGGGAACTGCACCTCGAGATCCTGGTCGACCGCATGAAGCGCGAATTCGGCGTGGAGGCGACCGTCGGCAAGCCGCAGGTGGCATACCGCGAGACGATCCAGAAGGCCGTCGAGAACATCGAGGGCAAGTTCGTCAAGCAGTCGGGCGGCAAGGGCCAGTACGGCCACGTCGTGCTGAAGCTGGAGCCGCTCGAGCCGGGCAAGGGCTATGAATTCGTCGACGCCATCAAGGGCGGCGTCGTGCCGCGCGAGTACATTCCCGCGGTCGACAAGGGCATCCAGGAGACCCTGCAAGCGGGCGTGCTGGCCGGCTATCCCGTCGTGGACGTGCGCGCCACCCTGACGTTCGGCTCGTACCACGACGTGGACTCGAACGAGAACGCGTTCCGCGTGGCAGCGTCGATGGCGTTCAAGGACGGCATGCGCAAGGCCGCGCCGGAACTGCTGGAGCCGATGATGCAGGTCGAGGTCGAGACGCCGGAGGAATTCACGGGCAACGTGATGGGCGATCTGTCGACGCGGCGCGGCGTGGTGCAGGGCATGGACGAGATTCCCGGTGGCGGCGGGAAGGTGATCGACGCCGTCGTGCCGCTGTCCGAGATGTTCGGCTACTCGACCACCTTGCGTTCGCTGACGCAGGGCCGGGCCACGTACACGATGGAGTTCAAGCATTACTCGGCCGTGCCCAGGCACATCCTCGACGAGATCGCGACGGCGCGGACGGCGAAACACTGAGCGGGTGAGATGGTCGGCAGGGCCGTGTGCATGTGGTTCCCTGCTGTAGGGTGGGCACCACGTGCCCACGCGAATGCCAACATGCCGCAAACGTCACGCGTGGGCACATTTCATTGGATTGATGCCCCCGGCATCAATCCCCCCCGGCCCCAAATGCCCACCCTACGTGGAGAAACTGATGAAGTTGCTTTCACTTCCTTCCGGCGGCACGATCCCGATCCTCGGCCAGGGCACCTGGAACATGGGCGAGGACCCGTCCGCGCGCACGGCCGAGGTGGCCGCGCTGCGCCTCGGCATGGACCTCGGCATGACCCTGATCGACACGGCCGAGATGTATGGGGAGGGCGGCGCCGAGAAGGTCGTCGGCGAGGCGATCGCCGGCCGCCGCGACGACGTCTGCCTGGTCAGCAAGGTCTATCCGCACAATGCCTCGCGCGCGGGCGTGCGCGCCGCGTGCGAGCGCAGCCTGCGCCGCCTGGGCACCGACCACCTCGACCTCTACCTGCTGCACTGGCGCGGCGGCGTGCCGCTCGCGGAGACGCTGGAGGCGTTCGAGCGCCTGCGCGATGAGGGCAAGATCCGCGACTACGGCGTGTCCAATTTCGACACTGACGACATGGAGGAAGCCGCCGCGCTCCCGGCCGGCGCTGGCATCGCGACGAACCAGGTGTTGTACAACCTCGTCAAGCGCGGCATCGAGTGGGAGCTGCTGCCGTGGTGCCGCGCGCGCGGCATCCCCGTGATGGCGTATTCGCCGCTCGAATCGACGCGGGCCGAACAGCGGGCCCTGCTGACGCGGCCGCAGCTGGGCGAGGTCGCGCGCCGCCACGGCGTCACGCCGGCCCAGGTGGCGCTGGCGTGGCTGCTGCGCCAGGACGGCGTCGTGACGATCCCGAAGGCCGTGCAACCGGACCACGTGCGCGCCAACCGCGCCGCGCTGGACCTCGCGCCGCTGCTGACGATCGAGGACATGGCGCTGCTGGATGCGGGCTTTGCGCCGCCGGAGCGGCGCGGTCCGCTGGCGATGCGCTGACCCAGTGCGCAGTCAATGCGCCGTCATGGCCTGCCGGATCACGACGCAGCGCTGGTCTTCCTGCAGCGCATCGAGCAGGGCGCGGCGGGTACCGGCGGACAGGTCCTTGTCGGCGTCGGCGGCGGCCTGCAGGCGCTGCACGCTGGACGGCGTGCAGCCGGCCGGGATCAGTGCGGGACCGTAGGTGCGCATGAACACGGGACCCGCGGCCTTGTCGAGCTGCGCCAGGCGGGCCAGGCGAGAAGCGGCCGTCTGCTCGCCCAGCGCGTGCTGCTCGGCCGGGTACAGGTGCTCCATGGTCGCGCGTACCTTCGAGAACGGCAGCTTCGTCTGCAGGTCGTGCACGGTGCCCAGCCACTCGGTCTTGACGGCCGGGTCCGGGCGGCTCACGACGGCCGTCAGGGCGGCGGCCTGGCCCGAGTCCGACTTGTCGCGCGCCTGTTCGGCGTCGACGAGCGCGGCGGCGCCGGGGTA
Organism: Massilia sp. P2_C2; assembly: GCF_056404615.1. Taxonomy (NCBI): domain Bacteria; kingdom Pseudomonadati; phylum Pseudomonadota; class Betaproteobacteria; order Burkholderiales; family Oxalobacteraceae; genus Massilia; species Massilia sp. P2_C2. The sequence continues at coordinate 12,875 of NZ_JBFUDR010000115.1, forward strand.
GCCGTAGCGGTTCAGGCGGCCGATGATGGCCCAGCGCAGGTCCTGGTTGATCGCGAGGCCGTCCACCGTCTGCTTGCCGTCGAGGACGGCCGCGAGGCGGTCCAGGGCGTCGCGCGAGCCGGCCACGGCGATGTAGGTGCCGAACCAGCGGCGCTGGAAGTTGTCGTCGCCCTTGTTCGCGAGGGTCGCCGTCCAGGCCATGTCTTCCAGCTGGCGCTTGACGGCCTGGGCGTACGCGGCCTGCGGATCCATCAGGTCGAGGTAGCGCCTGGAGGCGACGACCTTGCCCAGCACGTCGCCCAGCAGCGTGTAGTCTTTTTCCTGGGGTGCGTTATTCAGCGCCGTGGCGAGGAAGTCGTTCAGCGGCAGCTTGCCGTCGCGGACGCCGTCCCACAGGCTCTGCCACAGCATGGCACGCAGCAGCGGGTCGTCGACGGCCGCCAGGTGGCTGCGCGCACTGTCGAACGAGCGCGGGTCGAGCTGGACTTTCACGAAACCCCAGTCGCCGTAGTTCGGGTAGACGAGGTCGGGGCAGGCGGCGCCGTTCATGCCGGGCACGGCCGTCTTTGCGCCCTTGTAGGTGACGGCGACATTGCGTTCGAGCTTGTATTGCATGCCATCCAGCCGATATGCGGCCACCTGCACGCGTTGTTCGCGCAGGGTGGGGAAGCCCTTGCCCGCGGCGCTCTGGTCGAGCGTGAAGCCGGCGATCCTGCCGTCCTTGCAGGCATAGGTCGCGGCGATCGTGTTGACGCCCGGCTGGTACAGCCATTCTTTCGTCCAGCCCGTGAGGTCGCGCCCGGCTGCCTGGCCGAGGCTGCCGATGAAGTCGTCGAGCTTCGCGTTGCGATACTGGTATTTGACGAGGTAGTCGTGCACACCCTTGCGGAATACGTCGGCACCCAGCAGGTGGCGCAGTTGCATCAGCGTGGAGGCACCCTTTGAATACGTGATCGCATCGATGTTGTCGAAGGCGTTCTGCGTCGACGGTACGGGCACTTCGATCGGGTGCGTCGTCGGTTTCTGGTCCTGCTCGTAGGCGTGCTGCTTGCCCTCGGAATAGAAGGCGCGCCATGCATCCTTGAATTCCGTCGCTTCGGCCGTGGCCAGCGTGCCCATGAACGATGCGAAGCTCTCGTTCAGCCACAGGCCGTTCCACCACTGCATCGTGACGAGGTCGCCGAACCACTGGTGCGCCATTTCGTGCATGATGACGCTGGCCAGGCGGGCGCGCTGTTCGGCCGTCATGTCGGCCTTGTACATGAAGCCGCGCTCCGCGAACGTGATGGCGGCCGCGTTTTCCATCGCACCGTACAGGAAGTCGGGCACGAGCACCTGGTCGTATTTCTCGAACTGGTAGGGGATGCCGAAGTAATCGTCGAAGAATGCGAGGCCGGCCTTCGTGTACTTGAACCATTCCGCCGGCTTGATCTGGGATGCCACGGACTGGCGCGCGAACAGGCGCATCGGGTACTTGCCGCTCGTGTCTTCCCACATCTTGTAGGGGCCGGCGTGCATCGAGAAATTGTACGGGCTCAGTTTCTTGGTACGGGCGAACGTCCAGCGGCGCAGGTCGCCGGCCGGGGCGACGTTCGTCTCGCGCGTCGTCGAGATCACCTGCCAGTCGGCCGGGACGCTCACGGTCACCTGGTAAGTGGCCTTCAGGTCGGGCTGGTCGAACACGGCGAACATCTGGTGCGCGGCGGCCGGTTCGAAGTGCGAATACGTGTAGACGCGGTCGTCGACGGGGTCGACCATGCGGTGCAGGCCCTCGCCGTTCGTGCTGTGCGGACGTTCGTAGGCGACGACGACCGTGTTGCGTCCGCGGGCGAGGTCGTGCGGCGCGAGCGTGACGAACCAGCCGTTGTACTGCGGCGCGACGGTCTTGCCGTTGACGGTCAGCGAGCGGATCGTGGCCTTGTCGAGGTCGACGGTCAGCGGACTGGCCGTGTCCTTCAGGTCGAAGGTGAGCGTCGTCTTGCCGCTGAACGTTTCCTTGCCGGTGAGGGTGAAATCGAGGGCATAGTCGACGTTGGACACGCGCGCCGCGCGGGCGGCGGCGTCGGCCTGCGACAGGAAGGCGTTGTCGGCACGTGCCGCGGTGGCGGCGTGGACGGAAGGGATGGAGGCAAACGCCAGCGCGGTGGCGGCGGCGAGCGGCATCAGGCGGGGTAGGCAGGTCTTCACGGGACTCCTTGCGACGATGAACAAAGGCGATGGCTTGTGGCTACGCCCAGTAGGAATCTCGCAAGAATAGCATGTCAGCAAGGCCAGTCGTACCTGCGATGCCCGCTGGCGAAGTTTTTTTTTACCGCGATATGTACATGAGGGAGAATATGCCGGGCAGGCGACGCCTGCCCGGCAGTGCGTCAGCCGTTGGCCTGCAGGGCCGGATAGTCGGTATAGCCTTCGGCGGTCGTACCGTAGAACTTGTCGGGACGCGGTGCGTTCAGCGGTGCGTCGCGCTTGAGGCGTTCCGGCAGGTCCGGGTTGGCGATGAACCATTGGCCAAAAGCGACGGCATCCGCTTCGCCGCTCGTGATCAGCTGTTCGGCGCTGTCCTTCGTCATCTTTTCGTTGGCGATATAAACGCCACCAAAGATGCGCTTCAGCTCCGGACCGAGGCGGTCCGCGCCGATCGCTTCGCGGGCGCAGATGAAGGCGATGCCGCGCTTGCCCAGTTCGCGTGCGACATGGCCGAAGGTGTCCAGCGGCGTGGAATCGCCCATGTCGTGGGCGTCACGGCGCGGCGCGAGGTGCATGCCGACGCGGTCGGCGCCCCAGACGGCGATGCAGGCATCCGTCACTTCCAGCATCAGGCGTGCGCGGTTCTCGACCGAGCCGCCGTATGCATCCGTGCGCTGGTTGGTGCTGTCTTGCAGGAACTGGTCGAGCAGATAGCCATTGGCACCATGGATCTCGACGCCGTCGAAACCGGCCTTCTGCGCGTTCTCCGCGCCCTTGCGGTAGGCTGCGACGATGCCGGGGATTTCCTCGAGGGCCAGCGCGCGCGGCGTGACGTACGGCTTCACCGGACGCACGAGGCTGACGTGGCCTTGCGGCTGGATGGCCGACGGTGCGACGGGCAGCTCGCCGTCCAGGAAGATCGGGTCGGAAATGCGGCCCACGTGCCACAGCTGCAGGAAGATGCGGCCGCCGGCATTGTGCACGGCGTCGGTGACTTGCTTCCAGCCTGCGACCTGTTCGTCGGACCAGATGCCCGGGGTGTCGGCATAGCCCACGCCCATCGGGGTCACCGAGGTCGCTTCCGACAGGATCAGACCGGCCGACGCACGTTGTACGTAGTATTCGGCCATCAGGGCGTTCGGCACGCGGCCTGCGCCCACGGCGCGCGAGCGGGTCAGCGGCGCCATGATGATGCGGTTCGGCAGCTCGAGGCCGCCGACCTTGATCGGGTCAAACAAAGTCGTCATTGGTACTCCTGTTGTCGTTGATCCGCCGCGATCATGCGGCGGAAGAGGGCATCTTAAAGCCGCGTCGAAATTCCTGCAGAGGACGCGCGGATTCCGCAGGGCGGACACGGCCCACAGACAGCGGTGCTATGCTGGCCGGTTTGCCTCAAGCTGCTCACGGCGGCCTGGCGACCGGTCAGGGGGGCGAGGTCCGCCCAGCGCGCGTAAATGCGATCGAGCTCGCCGCTCGCCTTCAGCCTGTCGAGGGCGGTGCCCAGCAGCGGCGCGAGCGCGGGATCGGCCTTGTGGCCGACCCGGAAATACATCGGCTCGTCGCCCAGGATGACGGGCAGCATGCGCACCCGGTCCTCCAGGCCCTCCTTGCGGATCAGGTAGCGCAGGGCGATCACGTACGCGAAGCGGCCGTGGCCGGCGAGGATCTTGCGCACGTTGACGCGGTTGTCGTCCGTGGCATCGTCGACCCGGACGCCGGCCTCGCGCAGCCGCTCCGTAAACACCGACGCGCGCTGCGTCGTGACGAGGTCGCCGAGCCGGGCCAGGTCGGCCGTCGACGCGATCGCGACAGGATCGTCCTTGCGTACCGCCAGGTAATGACGCACGAAGAAGATCGGTTTGCCGACGGGTTGCCCGATGGCGAACGGTGGCGGCGCGTGTCGTTCCCACAACGCCGGCCTTCGCGCGCACGTTTGACCTGCATCGTCGTCGCATCGCGCCCGCGCGCCAAGATACGCCTGCCAGCCCGGTGGCGGGCGCCGACAGGGAGGATGGGATGATGGTCTTCATCGCGATGGTGGCACGAAAGGCGTGCCATGCATGAATCCAGGGGGACCGGAACCGTCCGGGACGCTGCCCCGGCGGGCGCGGACGGCGGCCACTACCTGTCCATCGTCGTCCCGCTGCGCGACGAGGAAGACAACGTGCTGCCGCTGGCCACCCAGGTCCAGGCCGCGCTGGCCGGCGCGCCGTGGCCGTGGCAACTGATCCTCGTCGACGACGGCAGCCGCGACGCCACCCGCGTACGCATCCGCGAAGCCGTCGCCGCCAGTCCGCACCACCTGAGCGGCGTGATCCTGCGGCGCGGCTTCGGACAGACGGCGGCCATGCAGGCGGGCATCGACGTGGCGCGGGGCTCCGTCATCGCCACGCTGGACGGCGACCTGCAAAACAATCCGCACGACATCGTGCGCATGGTGCGCCGGCTGCTCGACGAAGACCTCGATCTCGTGGTCGGCTGGCGCCGCGTGCGCCGCGACGGCTGGCTGCGCCGCCTGCCGTCGCGGCTCGGCAACCGCGTGATCGGGCTGCTGACGGGCGTGCCGCTGCACGACTATGGCTGCACCCTCAAGGTCTACCGCGCCGCCGTGCTGCGCCGGGTGCGCCTGTACGGCGAGATGCACCGCTTCATCCCGAGCTGGATGGCCACGGTGACGTCGCCGGAGCGCATCCGGGAAGAAGAGGTCAGCCACTTCCCGCGACTGCATGGCCGCTCGAAATATGGCGTATCCGGGCTGGCGCGGTCTGTGCGGGTCCTGCTGGACCTGCTGACGATGGCATTCTTCGTCCGCTTCCGGGCCAGCCCCGGCCATTTCTTCGGCCGCATCGGGCTGGCCTGCGGCGGTGCCGGGCTGCTCGCGCTCGCCTGGCTCACGTGGCTGAAGCTGGGAGACGGGGCCTCGATCGCGGGCCGGCCGCTGCTGCTGCTCGGCATCCTGCTCGCCGTCATCGGCGCGCAATTCGTCTGCACGGGCATCCTGGCCGAGATGCTCGCGCGCACGTGGTTCGAGGCGGGCGGCACGCCGGCTTACCTCGTGCGCGAGACGGTTGGGCATGTCGCGGGCAACATGCGCGTAGGCGACGTGCGCGCGGATAGGGCGGGGGCGGCCGCGTCGTCGCGCCGGCGTCCGCGCGCACCGCGGGAGGGGACATGAGCGCGGCGCGCGGTGGGTCCGGCG